>NZ_MUGV01000034.1:0-64531 GCF_002217275.1 Flavobacterium frigidimaris | reverse complement strand
AAAGATTTTTTTTTGTGTTTGTGGTTGTCTTTATTAAGTTCGCAAAGCTGTGTGGTGTAACTTTGCGAGCTTTGCGTATCCCTTTGCGTTCTTTGCGATAAGATTTTTAACCGCAAAGAGCGCAAAGATTTTTTTTTCTTTGTGTTTGTGGTTGTCTTTATTAAGTTCGCAAAGTTGTGGGGTGTAACTTTGCGAGTTTTGCGTATCCCTTTGCGTTCTTTGCAGTAAGATTTTTAATGGATCAACACGTAAATCTGAGGAGCAGCAAAAATTAAGCATAAATGCCTTCATTTTAATTCCATGTTTGGATACTAGTCTTGCATATATTTACCTAAAATGGTCATCCCATTTTACTGCCGTCAAATGCCGGTAAGTGCATTGATTTTCTTAAGGCTCTATTTCCTTTTTTAGATATTCTGGGCTTTCCTTTTACTGATGTGCCAGATTGCTTTTCTTTTACATCCAGTCCCGCATAACTGGATAATTATGATTTGTTTAGAGGAAATGCATATAATATCGATTTCTCCTTAAAATCTAAATCGATTTCCGGAACAGAGGATGGAGCGGTGGTTTATTTTGAACTGTTTTCCTCACTTCAAAGTAATTTATCAAAGGGAGATTATAATTTCGGAGGTTATTCAGATGCGACAGCTTATACCTTTACAAAATGGGGACAATCATTACTTGGTAAAAATATTAATGCGGAAAAAGCAGCCATGTTGGTTACTACTGGAGTAAGTATAAGGCCTTCCAGCGGAATTTTTTAAGGTTATTGAAAACGGTGAAATTTATAAAGTCAGTTTTATAGGAAAAGGAACGGCAGACTATTACAAAGACGGAGTACTAGCTTCAAGCCAGAACGATGTTAATTTTACGATGCAATACCAAGGAGAAGTGAAACGATCAGAAGGCAAAAAAATTACAGCAAAAAATTCCGCTTCAAAAGTAAGATTAGAAAAAAATCATGCGGTTATTTTTAATTAATTCAAAAAATAGAATATAAAAGATTAGATAGATTTATATGAGATACTTTTGTACATCGCAATCTAAGGACAAGCCAAATTAGCAACAAAAGCCCTAATAATTTAGGGCTTTTTGTTTTTTAGTTGGGTTCAAGATAATAACTATTTTGATAGTCTTAATTTTTAGTGGCAAAAAAGGTATCCACTCTAAATCACTCCATAGAAAATATTCAGGGTAAATAAAATCTCTAATAATATAAAGAAAATTTCTTAATTGCAGTTGCGAGAGCTGCTAATAGTCACCACTTTTTCAAACCGGCCATGATTGCTTATAGAAGCAAACTGAATACTATTTAGAAAAGGATTGGATAAATACGGAAGGCCATTCTTGTCTTTTGAGGTAACTTGTTTTTCAATTTCTATTATTTTATTCAAGTCCTCAAAATGACTAATCGCAATAGTATGAATATAATCCTGAGATAAAATAGTGCTAGTGTGGAAGGTTTTACCGGAACAAATGACACTTCCTTTAATGCTGTTGTGGTTTTGCGATACTAAAGAGCAAACCAGCCTTAGGGGTATATATTCCCTTATTTTTGTCTGGCGATTGTACACTTTGTAGGCAGCTTCTTTCATGCTCCAAAGTATCCAAACCATGATTTCGGGATCTGCAGCGCCTGCAATAAGCAATTGCTCGTCAAGGGTGAATATTTTTTCGATAAACCCCTTACGCCGCCAATTGCTTTCTTTGCGGGATTGCAGAATATCAATCACGTCATTGCCAATCATTTTTGGGCTAGTTTAGTTTCAATAATTTCGACAGCCGTTTTTACATCAAGCATGCGTTCCATATCAGTATTGTCAATTACAACATCAAAAGCTTCTTCAATATCAAGAATAATGTCTACTAGATTAGCCGAATTAATACTTAAATCATTAATAAAATCAGTATCCTCGGTAAGGTTGTCATATGCTTCTGTATTAGTAGTGTAAGGCTTTATGATCAATTTTAATTTGGCAATAATTTCTTCCTTGTTCATATTATTATTTTTGAAATTTTTTAAAAATTATGCAGGCATTTACATCACCAAAACCAAAACTTGCTTTGGCAATAATAATGGGGTTACTATCAATTGTTTTTAAAGGTACTTTTAAAGGATTTATAAGAGCGCTAATTTCGGGATGAAGATCTTCGCAATTTGTATTTCCAAATATAAAACCTTCATGAAGCTGCAAAACGGTTGCTACGCTTTCGATACTTCCGGCTGCGCTTAAGCAATGTCCGGTCATGTTTTTTAAAGAATTGATATATGGAAAATTATTTCCTCTTCTATTAAGTGCTTTTGTCCAGTTTTCAATTTCAAGGCTGTCTTTTGTGGTTGCCGTTAGATGTCCGTTTATAGCATCAATTTGATCAGCTGAAATACCGGAATTAGAAATTGCGTTTGTAATACAGCGTTGCACGGCTGTACTGTTTGGTGCCGTCATACTGCCATTACCACGTTGCCCGCCCGAGTTAACATTTCCACCTAAAATTTCGGCATAAATCGTCGCACCACGTTCTAAAGCACTTTTTAAATCTTCTATTACCAAAGCTCCAGCACCACTTCCCGGAACAAATCCTGCAGCTGAAGCACTCATAGGTCGTGAACCTAGCTCCGGATTATCGTTGTATTTTGAACTGCAGACACGAAGCGCATCAAATCCTGCCCAAATATAAGGGCCACTATCACCAGTACTACCGGCTAATATTCGCTTTGCCTGTCCAGCCTGTATGCGGTCGTAAGCCATCATAATAGCTTCGGTTCCTGTGGTGCAGGCAGACGAATTGGTAGTTACCTGATTACCTAGGCCCAATTTGCCACCCAGATAAGCGCTAACACCGCTATTCATGGTTTGGGCCACAACAGTACTGCCTAATCTACGAGTTTGCAATTCGTCAATTTTATAAATGCTTTCGCGGAATTTATCAATCCCGGATGTTCCCGATCCGAAAATAGTTCCGCTGTCCCAGTCTGGTTTGTCGTTTGTTTCGATTGGTAATCCAGCATTTTTCCATGCTTCCATTCCTGCAATAACGCCATACAAAATACCAGTGCTGTTAAAACCACGCAGTTCCAGTTCTGTAAAATATTGCGCTTTGAGCTCTTCAGAAATTTGAGGTTTACCCGCTATCTGGCAGGAAAACTGTAATTCCTGTAATTGTTCATCATGTCGAATTCCTGATATACCATTTTTTATGGCGTGGTTAAAGGCTGCGATACCAACTCCGTTAGGAGCTGCGACGCCCAATCCTGTTATTACAACTCGCTTACTCATAATTTATTGGTTATCATGCCAGCCAAAAAACCTTTGCAAACTTCTTGTCCAGCTTCGTTTTTCATAATTACATTGCACTTCAATTTTCCAAACCTGAAAAATGTTTTTTGAGATGTAACCGTTATTTTTTCGTTAGGATAAACGGGTTTTAAAAACTGCATATCGGCAGAGGTAAAAGCGATTACGGTATCTTTGGTAAAAGTATCGCCCATAAGATAGATACCAAGACAAACCAGGCCAATCTGAGCCATGGTTTCTGTAAGGATAACGCCCGGAGTTACCGGATTATCTTTAAAATGACCTTTATAAAAATCCAGATCTTCGCTATAAGTATAGGTGCCACTAATACTATTTTCATCTACGTGAAGTAATTCATCTACAAACAAAAAAGGTTTGATATAAGGCAGTTTTGCTAAAATATCAGTCAGTTCCATATTTTTTTTCTAAATAATTACCATTGTAATAAAATTCTTTGTGCCGAAAATCCGGGCCCAAAACTCAGCATCAAACCCTTTTCTCCCTTTTTTGGGTTTTTATCCATAATTTGCTCTAAAACATACAATACAGTTGCACTCGACATATTGCCGTATTCTTTCAGCACTTCTTTGGTGTCATTTATATTTTTTCCTAATCCTGAAAAAAGTGCTTCAACGGTTGTAATGATTTTTTTTCCGCCAGGATGAAAAATCATGTAGTCAATGTCTTTGATTTCTAAATTGTTCTTTAGCAGAAATGGATGGATAATATCGCTAAAATGAGAAGCGATCGTGTCCGGAACTTCTATATCCAATACCATTTGTAGTCCGCTATTGGTGAGTTTAAAACCCATCATATGTTCTGCTTCATAAAAATGATACATTTCTTCACTCACTATTTTCGGCCCCTGATCGTCTGTGTGGGAAGATAACAAACAACAGGCAGCTCCATCTCCAAAAATGGCAGCACTTACAATATTAGGCATCGAAAAATCATCAAGCTGAAATGTCGCCGTTGGAGACTCTACAGCGATAACTGCTGCACGTTTTCCGGGATTTGCTTTTAGAAAATTCTTAGCATAGATAATACCAGAAATTCCGGCTGCGCACCCCATTTCTGTTACCGGAAGGCGCACAATATCCTGCCTCAGCTTCATTTTATTAATAAGGTATGCGTCTAAGGATGGAATCATGATTCCGGTACAGCTTACGGTAATAATATAATCTAAACTTTGCGGATCCCAATTGGCTTTTTCGAGTGCTTGTTGCAGCACTTGTTCGCCTAAAATAATGACTTCACGCGTATAAATGTCATTTTTTTCTTCAAATGATGTTGCGGTAAAAACTTCTTCCGGATCCATTATCGAATAACGTTTGTCTACTGCAGCGCCTTCAAAAATCTTTTTGACTTTTTTTATAAAACGATCATCTTGTTCATGCAGCCAGCCATCCAGCATTGGAAGTATATCAGCCGTTGCACGCGAATATTTTGGAAGTTGCTTGGCAACCGTTACTATTTTTACACTCATTTTTTTGTAATTATCCACTGGTAGCGAAATGCCCATTTCCAGTTTATGGTATAGTTTTTTAAATCTAGTTTTTTAGAAAACTCCACGAGTTCTTTTTTTCTAAATCCTCTCAGGATAGAAATCAGTCCATCTTCACGTGACATGCTGTTCAGATTAAAAACAAAACAGATCAGTTCAAAAAGTCTGTAAGCAGTTTTACTTCGATGCAAATCGTTGATAATGATGCCGATTTCAGCATTATTATTAAAGATACTAATTATTTTTAATATTTGTTCGTTGGTGAAATGGTGGAGGGTCAGGGTGCATAAAATGATGTCAAACTTTATGGTTTTAAAATCTTCGCTAAAAATATCCAAACATTTGTATTCGATATTGGAGTATTCTTGTGATAATTTTTTGGCATAATTGATCGTAAACTCATTGGCATCAATACCGGTAAGCTGAAAAGTAAGTTTGTTTTTCTTACCAAATTTGGCCAGCATACGGAGCATATCACCATTACCACAGCCTATATCTGCTATAGAAATAGTCTTAGCATTGTGGGATTGTTTTAATAATTCCTTTATTCCCTGCAGAATAACTTTGTTACCTCCAAGCAATTGATTAATACGGGCAATTTGGTCGAGTGCCTCTCGGAGTTCTTCTCCCTGGAGAGAAAAATCATCCATTATTTCGGCTTCCTTTGTTCTGAATTTGATGTCTAGAGCCATTTAATTAATTGGTATAGGTTTACCGTGAGTTTGTTTTATTATCTCAGGTAGAATTTTAGGATATGATGCCACTAATGAAACGAACATATTGGTTATTGCTTTGTTGGTTAAGATTCGAGCCAAAATTCTACCCATAAATATTCTTTTTCCAAAATGTTTATTCCATTCTTTTATGTATTTTTTTTCTAATTGATCTCTGGAAATAATCTTATCTGTATAAAAGGCTAGGATTAATTCGGATGCTATTTTTGCGCTATGTATAGCCATCGCCATTCCGTTACCACAAAGCGGGTGAATAAGTCCTGCAGTATCGCCAATCATTATGATATGATTTTCTACAGGTTGTTTTTTTTCAAACGAAATCTGACTTATCGTTAAAGGTTTATCAAAAAGAAGGCTGCTGTTTTCAAAAACAGATTTAAGATGTTTGTTTTTATAAAGCACATTTTGCTGATAATCCTCAATGTTTTTATATTGCTTAAAAGTAGCGTAATCGGCAAGATAACAAATGTTAATGATGTTATGCTCTACCTTTGAAACGCCACAATAACCTCCTTTAAAATTGTGCAGCGCTACAACATCATTATCTAAATTTCCTGAATAATGCCCTTTTACTGCTAACCATGGCGATTTTTTATGGAAGAAATTACGATCTAAAAGCTGGTCGACATTAGAACGTTTGCCAAATGCACCTAATACTATTTTTGCCGTTACCATTTGATTTGCAGTTGTAGCACTGAAAAAATCATTACTGAAGGATACATCAATAACATTTTCTTTAATTATAGTACAATTGTTTGATAAAGCTTTTTGATATAAAAAATCATCAAGTACATATCGACTGATACCAAATCCGCCTAGCGGAAGTTGTGCCTTTGCCGTTTTTCCACTATTGGTGCTAAATTCGAACTTGGAGATTTTTGTGGGATTAAGTTCAGAAATATTGATGCCAAGAGATCTAAGATAAGGTAAAATCTCATTCGAAATATATTCGCCACAAACTTTATGTCGCGGATAAGAAGATTTTTCGATTAGGGTTACTTTCAAATTATTTTGTGATAGGTGAATAGCCGCTGTCAAACCAGCAAGTCCGCCACCAATAATCAAGACATCAGAATTTGTTTCCATTTTACCAATTTAGTGATAAAATTTCAGCATTCCAATTAAGTTATTAATCTTTTCTTTCTCATTTTCTTATAAAACCATCTTAACTTTTTGTGGAAGAAAAGCTATCCACTCTAAATAGTTTGGGCCACGATTCTGCCATAGAAATTATGGGCATTTTTATAAAGTTTGAAAACTGCTTTAAAAGCAAAAAACCTGCGAATCCTAGGATTTGCAGGTTTTACCACGTTTTTTGCGGGTTTTTGAAAAGATTGAAAAAGTGACCTTTTTACTTCTTTTACCCTTTTAGTGGGGAGAGCAGGATTCGAACTTTTAGCTTGGAAACCGCTGTATATCTCACTTTTATCTATGTCTTGAACCTCTGTGCACCGATTCTGCACCAAATTCAATTTTGCTATTTCAATATTAAATCATGCACAGAAATTAGAGTACTAACGAACTAACAAGAAGTTGTATTATTCTTTTGCTTTACAAATATAATTATAAATATTTAAAATGCAGGGCTTCCATAAATTTTGACTTTTTTGTAGACTTTGAAAAGTTTCCTTTTTAAATCAACCGAGGAGAAAGAGGGATTCGAACTGTAAATTCAAGACCTCCTTTATATACTGCATTTTTAATATTTATTACCGGGTTCGAAATGTACTGCGCCACGATTCTGCCACCGAAATTTTCGTTATTTTTATAAATATTGAACGTAGTAGCTTGCTATATCTATTTAAATTAACGTTATAATTCGTTAATTGATTCAGACGCAAAAATAAGTTTTTTTTTATGAAAAGCAATGACAAATAATTTCACTGCATTACGTGATTTGACAGAGAAATTAGGATATCGTATAATGACTTTTGTGAAAAAAAGTTCTCACTTTTGTCATTTTAAACAGAAGTCGCCCATACTTCTATGGCAGAAATGATATCCACTCCAATTTTCTAAGGTAATTTCAATCTATACATCTTACCTTTTTTGAGTTCATACATTATTTAAGGCAATAATTTGACCGTATAAAATTATATACAAAATTATCTGTAAATGAGAAAGAGCGATTATTCAAATCGAATCATTACTATTCATTTTGATATTAGTCAAAGGTTTAAGTATTATTGCTTCTACATTACATTATAAATGTTTGATCTTCTACTTTCTAAAAGACTCTATATATTTAGAAGGACTTACTCCAAAATGACGAGTAAAAGTTCTGGTAAAATTACTTGACATACTGTATCCGACTTTGTGAGCTGTTTCTGAAATATTGTAATTTCCACTTAACAAAAACTCTAATGCCTTGTTCATGCGGATTGTCGTTACAAAATCGAGCAATGACTGATTTGTAAGTGCTTTTATCTTCCTATAAAATTGCGATCGACTCATTTTAAGAATTTCTGCAAGGTTATCGATATTAAATTCTTCGTTTTCGATATTTTTATGTATATGCTCTATTACTTTCTTAAGAAAAGCTTCATCAGTAACATTTATTGCAATTTTATTTATTTCCATTGTAGAGCCATGAGAAAATAACTCGCGGAGCCGTTGTCTCTGCTTAAGTAGATTTTGTATTTGAGCTCGCAGTACATTGGTATTAAACGGTTTTGTGACATACGCATCGGCGCCGGTTTGATAACCTTCCGTTTTTGATTCATCTGATTGACGTGCTGTGAGCAGAATTATAGGTATATGACTTGTACGCTCATCAGATTTCAGCTTGTTAGATAATTCCAGTCCATTCATTTCTGGCATCATAACATCACTTATTATAAGATCAGGTATCATTTCTATAGCCTGCAGGAAACCTTCTGTACCGTTATTGGACAAAATAATTCGGTACTCTGTATTAAAATTGAGCGCAATATAATTACGTATATCCATATTGTCATCCACAATTAATAGCAAAGGGGCTTCAGTATCTACCTCAATGTGCTTTAACGTTTCTGTAGGTACACTTTCGTTATGATTTTGAATAATTTCGTGATAATGTACCTGTTTTTGTGGTTGTTCAATACCTAAGACTGGGAGAAAAACAGAAAAGATTGAACCTTGGCCAATTCTGCTTTCAAGAGTTATTTCGCCGCCGTGTAGTTGTATGAGTTCTTTCGTCAAAGCTAGTCCAACTCCGGAACCTTCTTGTTGAGTAGTTGAGGCTGGTGATTGATAAAAAATATCAAAAACTTTGTCAATTTCTTGCTCTGCAATTCCCGTTCCTGTATCTTGAATCTTTACAACAAGCATTTGCTTATCAAGAAGCAGAAAAGATACATCTATGACTACTTCACCACCTTGAGGTGTAAATTTAAATGCATTTGATAAAAGGTTATTTAAGACCATATTCATTTTTGCTGCATCAAAAAGTATTTTCTGACTTTCTATGTTTGATTGAAGAAGAAATTGAATGTTTTTGTCTTGCGCTCTTGACTCGAAAGAAGCAACAACAGTTTTAACAAAAGCAATAATGTCTGTCTGTTCAAGATTTAAAGTAAGATGTCCTGATTCCAGTTTACGAAAATCAAGCAATTGGTTGATGAGTAAAAGCAGCTGTTTTGCATTGCGATGCATCAGGGCATGGTAATGATTTATAGTTTCTTTATCGAGTTTTTCTGAAATAAGTTTTTCTAACGGGTCAATTATCAAAGTAAGAGGTGTACGGAATTCATGTGAAATACCAGTAAAAAAATGAAGTTTTGACTGTTGAATTTCTTCATTTTTGTTGAATTCAATGCGCGCGGCAATATATTTATATATAATCAAAATAATTCCAAGTGCTACAATAAGATAAAGCATTATCGACCACCATGAAAGCCACCACGGAGGAAGTATTTCTATATATAGAACTGCTGGCTTGTCGCTCCAAATTCCATCGTTATTGGAACCGTAAACTTTAAATGTATAATTACCAGATGGAAGATTTGTATAAGAAGCTGTATGCATGTAGCCTGAAGTGAAAATCCAGTGATGATCATAACCTTCAAGTTTATATTTATATTTATTCCCAAGAGGATTTGCATAATGTAACGCAGCAAAATCTAGGCTAAAGTTTTTATTCCACCACGATAACAGAATCTCATTCGTACATAACAACGATTTATTTAAAATTATCTGATCGTTAATCCTCAATCCAGGTTTTACGACCTGATTCATTATTCTTAATTGAGAAAGGACTGTTTTTGGTTTATACTTATTAATTTGTATTTTATCAGGGAAAAATGAATTTAATCCGTTGGGGCCTCCAAAAAACATCTCACCAGTTTTATAATCACGGAAACATGCATTTTGATTAAATTCATTACTCTGTAAGCCATCATTTACATTGAAATTCTGGATTTCTAAAGTTGTTGTATTTATTTGACTCAAACCTTTTTTGTGACTTACCCAAATTGACTTTTTGCCATCATATAATACTCCCATAATAATATCATCTGGCAGACCATCCTTAATAAAGAAATTTTTGAACGAATTATTTTTGGGATCTAGTCGAATTAATCCTTGATTTGAGGCAATCCATATCTTGCCTGATCCATCTTCTACAAGGGAATATAAACGATTTGAAATAAGCATCTTATCATTTCCTTGTGTGTGAATATAGCGGACGGATTTGAATTTAGCTGCATCATTATTATCAGAGCGCTGAGTTAGTTTGGTTAAGCCTCTGTCTTCTGTTGCTATCCAGAGGTTTTTTTGATGATCTTCAATTATGCTTCTTATTTGTACACCACTAATTAAATTTTTTGGAACATATAAAAACCTATCATTTTTCCTGTCATATTTGGCTAATCCGCTAAATGTTCCGATCCACAAAGTCCCTTCGCTGTCTTCAAGCATATCAAAAACATTAGGATCGGTAAGATGACCTGCCTTTGTTTTATCTTTAAAATAGCTTTTAATGGAATTGGATTTAGGATCATATCTATGAAGTCCGCCCTTTGTCCCAATCCATACATAGCCAAGTCTGTCACAATAAAGGGAACGAATTCTTCTATTGTTAATGTCGGTTTTAGTATTAAAATAAAGATTTTTGGTTTTATTATTATCCAAAACTGTCACTCCCATATCTTCTGACCCTATCCACAGCCTACCCATCTTATCCTTGCAGATGGCTCTCACTTCATTACTGATGAGTTTTTTTGTTGTATTTCCGGCATAATAAGTAAATGGTTTAACGTTTAAGTTTGCATGATTTATCCCGCCTTTTCTTGTACCTATCCAGAGATTTTGAGCATCATCTAGATAAGTTGTATAAATTGATTCATCGGAAATTGCAAATGGATTGTTTGGATTTAGCTTATATATTGTTTGCTTACCTGAAATTTTATCGGTTTGTTTTAAACCAGATTCATCGTAAGTAAATTTGAATTTTTTATTTTCAGAAACTGGCTGTTGTTCAGTAAGGTTAACGATATAGGTTGCTACATTTTTTTTTGCAAAGCGTTGAAAAGTTTCATATTCGTAGCTGAATTTATACAAACAGTCAGATTCGCCGGTTTTTATCCAAATATTCTGTTGTGAATCGGATACGATAGCATCAATCATATTATCGGCAAAAGCAGTTGGATCATTTTCGTTTGCTCTGAAGACTTTAAAAGTATATCCGTCATATCTGCAAACGCCACCCCATGTTCCAAACCACATAAATCCATATTTGTCTTTTGCAATCGCATGAATAGAATTTTGAGGTAGTCCATCATTTACAGTCAGATGATTGAATTTTAAAATATTTTCCTGAGCTTCCATCTGCACTATAGGAAACTGAAGCAATAATAAGAATGCAGTTAATGCATTAAAACGTTTGAAGAATATATTCATACAGCAGAGTTTTTTGTTTGGAGATGACTTATAAACTACAGCCAGTCCAAACACAAAGAAAATGAAAATCTCAATTAATGTATTAACATTAAAATAAAGTAAAAACGGTACTGCTCATTGAACGATGCTTCATGATGTAAAGAATTACTTTTATTGAGGTCTTAACTTGACAAATGTAGTACTTAAAATTTAACAGATTGTCTGTTTTTCATTTGTAACTCAAATTTTGTGGGTGAAATAGTGAAGTAAGCAGATATAGTATAAAATAGCTTTAACTAAAAAAAGCGAAACATATTTATACTATAATATACTGTTTCGCTTTTTTATTGATTATTTTAATTATTGATACCGTATTAAACAGCATATTTATTTTAAAATTGTTTCTATTAAGTTTAATTCATCCAACGTAAATTCGAGATTTTGCAGTGTATCTATATTGTTATTCAATTGTCTTACAGAACTTGCACCAATTAAAACTGATGTAACACGTTTGTCTTTTTGTAACCATGCTAATGCCATTTGTGCCAAAGATTGATTTCTATTTCGAGCTATCTCATTCAGTTGAACCAATTTTTGAATTCTCTCTGCAGTAACTTCATTTTCTTTCAAATGACCGTTCGGATTATGAGCCCTTGAATTTTGTGGAATCCCGTTTAAGTATTTATCTGTTAAAAGCCCTTGTGCCAAAGGTGAAAAAGCAATACAACCTACGCCCTTTTGCTCCAAAACATCTAACAACCTTTCTTCAACCCAACGCACCAACATCGAATATTTCGCTTGATGAATTAAACAAGGTGTTCCTAACTGTTTCAAAACATCAACTGCAACACGGGTTTGTTCAGCCGAATAGTTACTGATCCCAACATATAATGCTTTTCCGCTTCTTACAGCATAATCTAAAGCCATCATGGTTTCTTCAATCGGAGTTTCAGGATCTGGGCGGTGTGAATAAAAAATATCGACATAGTCGACTTTCAATCTCTTCAAACTCTGATCTAAACTTGATAATAAATATTTGCGTGAACCCCAGTCTCCATAAGGCCCATCCCACATTGTATAACCGGCTTTTGTTGAAATAATGATTTCGTCGCGCAAATTTCCCTTAAAATTATCTGACAAAATTTCTCCGAAATTAGTTTCAGCGGACCCGGGAATAGGACCATAGTTGTTGGCTATATCAAAATGTGTAATTCCTTTGTCAAAAGCTTCTTTTGCAATGCTTTCCGCATTTTCAAAACTATCTACAGAACCGAAGTTATGCCATAATCCTAAAGAAATTTGCGGCAATAATAGTCCACTCATTCCACACCTGTTGTATTTCATATTAGTTATTATTTGTTTTATAGTTAAGTTGTTAAAAGCAATAAAAGAACGTTATTGTTTGTAACCATATTTATGTATTTTCTCGAGTTTGTAAAATCTCATTTATAATAAAACAGAAAAGTTTTCCTCCTTTTCTTCCGCTGAAATGCAGAGCAATAAAAAGTCAGGGGATTTGCGTATTAACCTAGGTAATTTTGAAATAGCCTAAATGTAGAATTTGCATTAATGTATTTCAAATCAATATTAATTTTATTTTCTCAGTAATAAAGTTGGTACTCAAGTATAATAAAAGTGGGACATCAGAGACCCCTTTATTTTTTTATTAAATAAGTGTCAATGAATAAAAAAATTTCAAGAATATTGAATAATTCCTTCTTCGCTTTTGATTGTTATTTCTTTCTTAAAGAGAATTTCTTTCGATATATCGGAATGGATTCTTTAAAATACGTTTTTTATTTGTCAGTATAAGCTCCGCTGCCATTTCGCCCATGGCTTTAAAATCAGTACTCATTACTGTGATACCTAAAAGTGCTTTTAACGGAGTGTCATTATAGGATATAACACCCACATCTTTGCCCAAAAGTTTACTCCTTTTCTTGATCTGCTGCATTAAACGAACTAGATCCCCGTCCTCAATAGTTATATAAACTTCTTTTTGGTCAAACTCAAGATCTTCTTCAATTTTTTCCAAAAGCTGGTATTCAATACCATTCAACATGCAAAATTCAATAAAGGCATCCTGGACTCTTGCAGGGTAAGGAAAAACGGAATTTGTAGGATATACAAAATTAATTCTTTTATATTTTTTAAATTTTTCAAGTCCGTCAAAAAGAGCATTAAAGGTGTCTTTTTTATAATCCTGGTAAACAGCAGAAAGAATTCCTGCAATTTCAACATGGGAATTATCTAATATAATAAGTTTATCCTTATCTATCTTCTCAATTGATCGTATGACCTCAGGTGTATAGTTTACATGTGTGTTTCCTAAGCCTTTAAAATGAGGCATTATAACAACAAAATTATGGCTAGCACTATTCTTTTGAAGCACATCAATAAAAAGCTGTTCATCACAATTGTAAAGAAACATATTAATCTGTGCTCTTGTGCCTATTGAATTGGCAAAGGCATTATAAATTTCCATTTTGTAGGAGCTTGGTTTATTGATAAGAAATAGAACTTTTACTGTTGATGTACAATTCGCAGAAACAAAATTGCCTACTCCTAATACCGAAAAGATCAAGCTACGCTTTCTAAGAATTTTATACGCTTTTTCAATAGTATCCCGCGATACCTTATTTGTTTCACTAAGATCGTTTATAGATGGAATGCGATCTCCTAGATTGATTCGACCTTCAGCAATATCATTGCTGATGCATTCCGCAATTTGAATGTATTTGGGTATACTTGAACGTTTATTAACTTCAAGGGCCATTAAGGGAACATGTGGACTCATAATAATAAATCGAATTAGGTACAAAACAGACCGTAGCTATTGGAAATCTGTAGTTGATTAATAATAAAAAGAAAAGTTTATTAATGCTACTCCTGCTTTAACAGAATCACAAGTTGTAATACAGTTATTAATGCCTTTAGCTATAGCAGATAAATGTAAAATATCAAGTAGCAATTTATACTTAATACTAAAAAATTAGAAATCAAAATTATCTTTAAAACCAGTAAAATAGCTATTCAAAACAAATCAAAATGATTCAAAACAAATCATTTTGATCTTAAAGTATGAGTTTTACGACTTTCTAGAAACTGCTTGTAAATGCGTGCCGCTGGAGCACTAATCTAAGTAATGCAAAAAAGAGGTTTACAGAAATTGGAAGTTTACCACTAGTTATGAATAAAAGTTAATTATATACATTTTGAACAGGGAAGTATATTTTAAATATTTTTTTGTCTGTTTATCAAGGCAGATTTTGGTAATAAATGCTGTTTTTTCTGGTCAGGAGTTGCTTTTTTGCTAAGTAATTTATAAAAGTGTCCTTCTGCATTTTCAAAATTATTTCATCTTAGCAACATTTCTGCTCTGAGTTAGATTATTGAAATAATTTGTTCAGTGGCAATTATCCTTTCTATGTAAAGCCTTTTTGTAATAATTCCTTCTTTTTCAGGAGTTCTTTCTCCAATCAATCTTTTAGGTCTTCGTTCTGAATCTTACGATTTTATAAATGTTATTCAAAATAGCTCTTAACGTGGGCCATTCTTAGATAGGATTATTGTGTGAATACTTGTATTAATTGACAAGACGAGAGTTAAAATGATTTGTTTTGAATCATTTTGATTTGTTTTGAATAGTCAATTTACTGGTTTTAAAGATAATTTTGACCTCTAATTTTAATTAAAAAATGATTTATAATTGACCAAACTGCTGGTTTAACTTAATTACAAGAAATGCCAGTATAGCTAACTATCTAACCAACCAACCATTCAATGAAAAACAAACTATCTTTTAAGATAAGGGTCTTTCTTTTCCAAAAGATTCCTGTTAGAAATGCCGTATACTTATTTTTGATATTGAGTGTACAGTCATCCTATGCGCAACAATGGAGCATAATTGGCAATGAGGGTAATCTATCAAGTATAGCTACATATTATACATCCATAACTGTGGTCGGCGACGTTCCATATATTGCCTATGTCGAAGGAAATGCTACTGGTGGAGTATCAAGAGTTAAAAAAAGAAATATTGATGGAACCTGGTCACAAGTTGGAACAAATAATCCCTTTGGCTCAACTCAAGTTACTTACCCTAGAATATTTAACGACAAGACTGGTAAAGTTTATATTGGCGCAGTAGATAAAACAGGCGGTCTACTATCGGTTGCTGTTTTAGGAGCCAATGATGAATGGATAAGATCAAGTGTTTCAACAAATTCTGTTGCTTATACAGGTCCGTCTGAAACACGATTTGATATTTCTTTTGACAGTAATAATATACCTTACATTGCTTATTCTGAGCGTGTCGGCACGACATCTGGTTATCCGTGGGTAAAAAGATTAGTTAATGGTATTTGGGAAACAGTAGGCCAGGGAGCTGTTCAACAAACGGACCTTTACGCATCAGCAGTTGATGTTGGCCTTGATTCCGATAACGTACCATATTTGGTTTACATAAGTCAGGTCTATAACGCTACGAGTCCTTCACCTGTAAGAGTTTATCGTTACAGTAGTGCAAACTGGGAAAGTATAACTCCGCCAAGTCCCGTAGTATCTTCCTCAACACTTACTGCCCGGTACAGTAGCATTACAATGGATAGTGAAAATAATCCAATTGTATGCTATTTTAATTCTTCGAACAGTAATAAATCTACTACTATTCGTTATAATAAAACGACAGCACTTTGGGATTCTCCAACAGTTTTAAGTACGCGAGACGCCAGTAATCTTTATTTGATTAATGATAGCGCTGGAAATTTATATAATATTTTTACGGATGCATTAATTGGCAACGGTTTATCGAGTACTGTCAGAGTATTTAAGAAAGCTAATGGTAGTGGTACTTTTAATGAGTTGGAAAACATACCAACAACCTCACCTTCTGGTGTTGGTATTGATGCTACGGGTGAAAATTCTACTGTGGCCAGAACAACAAAAATTGCGACGCTTTCAATTGCTGTAGGGAATGACACTTCAAAGCCCTATATAATTTATACCAAAACTAATTCAACTGGCGTAGTAACACCAATTGTACAATTTTTTTCCCGATTAGTTTCAACCAAACCAGTAACTAATATTAATTATACCTCTGCTACAACAGGAGGAGAAGTTGCCTCTGATGGATTATCCACTATTATAGAGCGCGGAATTGTTTACAGTACTGGTGCTAACCCGACAATTACTGCTAATAAAGTTATTGATGTATCTACAGGACCGGGTTCGTTTACGACCATAATAAGTGGACTTTTATCCGATACAGGGTACAATGTCAGAGCATATAGCATTAACAGTAATAATGTTGTAAGCTATGGAAATAATGAAACTTTCAGTACTCCTATATCGGATCCTACTAACGTAAGGATAATCGATAATGGAACTACAGTTGTAATGAACAACGGAATTGTTAAGGCTACTATCAATAAAACTAATGGATCTGTTACCAGTCTTATTTATAATGGACTTGAAATGATTCAGGGAGGTTATGGGGGAGGATTAATATATTGGAGCTGGAATATGCCTGCGTATCAAAACCCTGAAGGCTGTACTTATTCTCTCGTTACAGATCCAGGCGTTAATAATTTTAATTCTGCAGAAATTAAACTGCACATGTCGTGGAATGGCAATTCGGCCACAGCTGCTATGGATGTAGATGTATATTATTCGCTCCAGCGAAATGTTTCAGGATTATATGCTGCCGCAGTTCTTTCACATCCTGCTGCTTATCCTGCGCTTGCTGGTGGCGAGTGGAGAATGGCAAGTTATCCAAATCCTAGATTGGATTGGCTAAGTGTCGATGCCTTACGAAATAAAATTATGCCAAGTAAATTCGATGTTGATAATGCTGTGGCAGTGACGGGAGCACCACCAGAAGTTACACGTTTGACCACAGGAATTTACAAAGATAAATATGAATGTAAATACGACTACAGTGCTGACTTGGGAAAAATAGATACTTGGGGATGGAGTAGTACAGTAGACAATGTAGGATTATATGTAACTGCACCAAGTAAAGAATACTATTCAGGCGGACCGGAACATACAGAATTAATGTGTCACGCTAATCCTGTTATGTTAAATATGTTGGGAGGAACTCATTTTGGTTATGGTCAGGAAACCGCAGTAGCAGCAGGAGAGGAATGGCAAAAAAATTATGGACCATTTCTACTTTATTGTAATAAAGTAGCTGCTGGCACTACAAATGCACAGATGGTTTTGTGGCAAGATGCCAAAACACAAGCCAAAATTGAACAAACAGCATGGCCTTATGAATGGCATAATAATCCAGCTTATATTAAACAAAATGGACGCGGTACCGTTATTGGTAAGCTGACTATTAACGATTCTGGAAATCCTTCGGCATCAGCTGCTAATACTTGGGTTGGGCTGGGAATACCTCCTGCCGGGAGTAATGACAATACTCAATTTCAACGTTGGAGTAAAAATTATCAATTTTGGGTTAAGACTGATTCAAATGGTAATTTTACTATTCCAGATGTAATACCTGGTACGTATACTCTTTTCGCTTATGGCCCTGGAGCCAGAGGACAACTTACAATACCAAATTATGCCACAGTTACAGCGGGTCAAAACACTACATTGGGTACCGTAAATTGGGAGCCAACAAGGGTCGCTAAAACGGTATGGGAACTTGGTATACCCGATAGAGATACAAAAGAATTTAAACACGGAAGTGATTGGTGGACGAGTAATACTAGTCCTGATTTACGTTGGGGTATTTTTCTTAATTATCCGGATGAGTTTCCAAATGATGTGAATTTTACAATAGGAGAAAGCAATATTTCCACTGATTGGAATTTTGTACAATATTGGGATAAGACCATAAGGGCTTCATCGCCAGCATGGAATATTAATTTCAATCTAGATAATAATCCAACAAGTGGATCGATTGCATCTGTATACGTAGCTCTTGCTGAAATGAAAGGGGCAAATCTTATTTTAAATGTAAATGGAACAAATGTAACTAATCCATTGACAGGTGTATATTTTGCGGAGAATTCTAATGCAATGATTCGAAAAGGAACTCATGGTACATTTAACGATACTCGATTTAATTTTCCGGCTGAACTTCTTAAAAAAGGAGCTAATCAAATCACTTTTACAATAAGAGTGGGAGGTAGCGCGACGTTGGGGAATGTAATGTTTGACTATGTGAGATTAGAAGCAAATTTGGAAAAACATTTATCCGTTGAATCTTTTAAAAATTCTCAGTTAGTAAAAGTATTTCCAAATCCTACAAACAATATTGTAAATGTTACTGTTCCGGATAATATTACTCTCGAAAAAATAATAGTATACAATAATTTAGGACAGTTGGTAACTACAGAATTTAAAAATATTGTTTCGCTAGAAAAGTTTAATAGTGGTTGTTATCATTTTTTAATAGTTACATCACAAGGTAATTATTTTAAAACAGTCCTTAAAATATAATTAATCAATTAAAAACGCTCTAATGCAATATTGTTTTAGAGGGAATACCAATAATTAAAATAGATGAACAAGCAATTTTTATTTACTGTCGTTTATAGCTTTATAGCTTTTTACAGTACTTCTACTTTGGCTCAAGCTGAAAAAACTTCGATTAATCAAATTAGAAACGAATTTAATAATCCATCTGATATCGCACGTACAAAACTTTGGTGGTTTCATGGTGAAACAGAAACAACACGAGAAGGAATTACTGCCGATTTAGAGGCATTTAAGCGTGAAGGTGTTGGTGGGGTTGTATATTATGATCAAGTGCATGGAAATGGAAAAAATGCATTATTGTCATTTTCGCCGGCGTGGTGGGAGATGTTTCGTTTTGCAGCTGCCGAAGCAAAACGTTTAGGATTAACATTTGAAACTCATCTATCAGATGGTTATGTTTCAGGGGGACCATGGATAACAGAGGACCTAAGTATGCAACGCCTTGACGCAACTGATACATTGGTCAATGGAGGAAAGCTTTTTAATGGCAAACTTCCTGCTCCACAGCGTAAAAATAAATCAGGAATTGTACGTGATGTAGCCGTTATGGCCTTTCCCGTTCCAGAAGGAAATTGGGAAACAAGTTTAAATCAGTTACCAAAGGTATCTAGCAATGTTGAACAACTGAATACAAAAGAGCTTGTTTTTTCAACGACTAATAAACTAACTAATATTCCTGTACAAAAGGGCGGGTCTTCTGTTTATATTAATTTAGAATTCAAGAAATTTTTTACGGCACGAAGTATTACTTACCGAGTTCGCGCAAAAGGTAAATCAAGAACAGGCGCGATGAATATGCCAGGGCCAACATCTGAAAATTTTTATGGTTATGGTTATGTAAAACAACCGGATTTCGGTCAGATGGAAGTTTCTGAAGATGGTGTAAAATATACGAAGGTTTGCGATTTAAAACCAATTTACGAATCGCCAACTTGGAATCAAAAAACTATTTCTTTTCCAGCAGTAAAAGGAAAATATTTCCGACTTAACCTTCACGATTGGTCAAATCCTAAAGATGTTGGAGAAGATTTGCCGTTAGGAAATGTAATTATCTCATCACAGGCGAAAACTGACCAATGGGAAGAAAAGGCGGCATTAAATTCTGAATACGTTGAGAAAAATAACACTCCGTTGTATTCTAAGTCAGCAGTTATTGATCCAAAAAAAATAGTGGATTTGACAACTAAAATGAAGGACGGGCAACTGGAGTGGAATGTACCAGCTGGAAAATGGGTGATTATGCGATTTGTTCGTGTACCTATTGGAGTGTCTACCAAACATGGACGGGCCAATTTTAAAGGCTTGGAGAGTGATAAACTCTCGGCAAAAGCAACAACAGTTCAATGGAATAGCTATTTTAAAGTTATGCAGGATTCCTTAAAAAAAGTAGGAATTCCATTAACAGGTTTGCATATGGATAGCCATGAAGCGGGTTCTCAAAACTGGACAGAAGGTTTTGAAAATAAGTTTAAACAACTTCGAGGATATGATATTCACAAATACCTGCCTGCATTGCTAGGATATATAGTGGGGTCGAAAGAGGAAACTAGCGGATTTCTGTATGATATGAGACTAACACTATCAGATCTTGTATCTGATGAATATTTTGGAACGTTGGATAGTTTATGCAGAAAGGCCGGAGTAGTTTTTACTGCACAAGCAGTTGGAAACGGACTTACCATGGTGGCAGATAATTTTAAAGCAAAAGGACGCGTAGAGAAACCGCAGGGCGAGTTTTGGGCATATCAGACCCATGGAAGTTATGACGTAAAGGAAACTTCTTCAGCTGCACATATTTACGGAAAACCAATTGCCTCGGCAGAGGCCTTTACCGATTTGAAATTTAGTCAATCGTTAGCGGATGCAAAGAATGTAGCGGATTATGCTTATGCTTTTGGTGCTCAGGAATTTGTTGTTTGTGCCTCAGCATATCAACCTTGGTTAGACAAAATCCCAGGAAGCACTGGTGGAGGGCGGCAATACGTATTAAACAGAAATAATACATATTGGAATTATAGCAAACCATTTTGGGATTATCAGGCAAGATGTGCTGCATTGATGCGAAATGGTATTTCAGTGGCTGATTTGTGTATTTATTTGGGAGAAAATGCCCCGGTAAAACTTTTAGCTAACCGTTTACCACAAATTCCGGAAGGATATGATTTCGATGTCTGTACTAAAGATGCCTTAATTACAAGAATGTCTGCCAAGGACGGCCGAATTGTTCTTCCCGATGGAGTGAATTATCAGATTTTGATACTTCCTGATAATGGAGATATTTCGCTGGAAGCATTGCGTCAAATTGCCAAAATGGTAAAGGACGGTGTTCCAGTTTATGGAGCACGTCCGCTTAGTTCAGGTTCATTAAACGATGCAGTGTTTGCAAACGAATACCAGACATTGGTAAGTCAATTATGGGATAAAACACAAACAGGTACTAAAATATTCGGTAAAGGAAGAGTGTATTGGGGAATGACCCTTGCAGAAGTATTGTCAAAACAAAATATTAAACCGGATGCTGGTTTCAAAAGCGGAAATATCGTTACCGATAAACTCTACTTTGCACATCGCAGTTTAGGAGAAGGCATTGATATTTATTTTTTAAACAATCATAGTAAAAATGTTTTTAAGGATTCGATTCGTTTACGTACAAATGTCTCAAATGCTGAATATTGGGATCCAACAACAGGCAAACAATATTCTCTTCCTGTTGCAGCATCTGGCAAAGACGGACTATTGGTAGATGTTGTTCTTCAGTCGAATGAATCTGGATTTATTGTTACTACTGATGGTAGTTCATCAGCACTTCCACTAAGATGGAATGGTGTTGAGGAAAAAGTAACGGAGATTGAAGGAGATTGGAAAGTTTTTTTTGATCCAAATAAGGGAGGACCAGGTGAAGTCATTTTTAGTGAGCTAACAGACTGGAGCAAAAATATAGATGACCGTATTAAATACTATTCTGGCACAGCAATTTATAAAAAATATATTCAATTTGACAAACTAGAATCGAGTGAACAGGTATTACTACGTTTTCCTGAATTAGGAGCTATAGCACGTGTCATCGTTAATGGAAAGACTGTGTCTACTGTTTGGTGCAGTCCGTGGGAAGCAGATATAACTTCTTATATCCAGAATGGTAAAAACACCCTTGAGATCGAGGTAGTAAACTCGTTGACCAATCGAATGGTAGGGGATTCGTCATTACCTCAATCCAAACGTTTTACATATGCTTTCCCAGAGGTAGCAAATCCAAATACTTCGTTAGTATCATCTGGTATTATTAACCAAGTTTTGCTTGTAAAGCGATTAAAATAAGTAACACAAATATTCAATAGAACATTTAAATCAAATTATATATAATGAAGAATAGGAGAATTTGGACCACTATTATTGCATTTTTTTGCACAATATTTCTATTTGCACAGAGCAGTAATGAACAGGTTAGGGTAAACCAATTATTTAATTTTGGCTGGAAATTCAAGGCAGGTGAGATCACAAATGCACAGGATATGACTTTCAATGATGATGATTGGCGGAAGTTGGATTTACCGCATGATTTTCAATTTGAACAGCCCTGGGATCAAACAGCAAATAAGGGGCGAGGATTTAAAGCTTTGGGTGTAGGATGGTATCGTAAAACTTTTAAAGTGGATTCAAAATGGGCCGGGAAGCAAATAATTATTGATTTTGAAGGAATTATGCTTTCTGGAGAAGTTTGGGTTAACGGAAAGAAAATAGGAGGAACAAGTTATGGCTATCTTGGTTTTGAAGCAAACATAACAGATGTTATAAAATACGATACCGACAATGTAGTTGCTGTTCGGGCTACTACTGAGGGCGGTTCACGTTGGTACACAGGTGGAGGATTGTTTCGTGATGTGCATTTGATCGCAAAAGATATGGTTTCTATAGCCCGCCATGGTGTTTTTATTTCCACCCCAAAAATTTCCGATCAGCAGGCTGAAGTTAATGTGCAAGTAGAAGTGGCAGGAATTAAAAATAAAGAATATGAACTGGAAATAAATACAAAAATATTCTCGCCTGAAGGAAAACAAGTAGCTGAAACAAAAACAATGGCTCCAAAAAAGTCAAATCTTGTTGAAGTAGAAGTTAAGTTGCCACAGGTTACTGTTTCTAATCCACAACTATGGTCATGCGAAAGTCCTAATCTGTATTCTGCGGAAGTTGTATTAATGTTAAACGGGAAAGTCATTGATAAAATTACCAAAAAGTTTGGTATCCGTAGCATTGAATTCTCGAAAGATTTTGGTCTTAAATTAAATGGTAAAAAGGTCTTCCTTAAAGGCGTAGCTAACCATGATGACTTGGGAGCTGTTGGTGTTGCTGCTTATAGTACGTCAATTGCACGAATGATGGATCAACTGAAAGCTTTTGGTTTTAACCATATAAGAACTTCACACAATCCCTATTCAGAATCATTTTTTGATCTTGCAGATGAGAAGGGTATTTTGATCGTAGATGAATTATATGATAAATGGGGAAGTACAGTCGCATGGGCAGGAAGTGCCCCATGGAATGATATATGGTATGACAATATAAAAGAATGGATCAAACGCGACCGAAATCATCCTTCTGTTATCATGTGGAGTTTTGGAAACGAATTACAGTTCCAGGAAGAGCGTTGGAATTTTTCAACAACTGACTGGGGTGTAACTACCTATCGACTAATGGATGTAGTGGCTAAACGTTACGATCCTACCCGTAAAACTACAGTTGCCATGTACCCAGCTCGTGCCGGTGGTATTATTAGAGCAAACCCTGATTTCCGAATTAAGGAAAACATCATTCCTCCAGAATTAGCTACTGTTACTGAAATCGCGAGTTTTAATTACACTTGGGAGGATTACCAAGAATATTTAAAACATGCTCCCAATATGATAGTTTATCAAAGTGAAGCGGTAACTAATGAGCTTGCTGCACCTTTTTTTGGAATGGATAGAGAAAAAATGGTTGGACTAGCTTATTGGGGAGCCATCGAGTATTGGGGAGAATCACAAGGTTGGCCGAGAAAAGGCTGGAATTATTCTTTTTTCAATCATGCCATGGAACCTTTTCCACAAGCTTGGTTAACTAAAAGTATATTCAAGGACGAACCTCTAGTTTATATTGGTGTAGTTGATAATGAAGGAGATGTAAAGATGTGGAACGATCAGGTAGTGGGCCAAAAGGTAATTTCTGCACATTGGAACAGGCAGTCAGGAAAAAAATATAATCTCTATACGTATACTAATGCTGATGAGGTTGAACTTCTGGTAAATGGAAAATCTTTTGGTGTGCAACAAAACAGTACCGATGTTAGAAAGCGCAATACGATATACTGGAAGGATATTCCTTTTAGTGCAGGTAATATAACGGCTATCGCAAGAACTGGCGGAAAAGAAGTAGCGCGCCATGAATTAGAAACAACTGGAAAAGCTGTAGCATTAAAAATAGAAACAGAAAACGATAGTTGGAAAGGGGACGGAATGGATCTTCAATATTTGAAAGTATATGCTGTTGATAGCAAAGGTCGTAAAGTACCAACAGCTGAAGGAGAAATAACTTTCAATATTAACGGAGTGGCAAATATAATTGCGGTAGATAACGGCAATCATTTAAGCAATGATTTATTTGCAGGTAATAAAAAAGCCCTATATAATGGGTTTGCCATGGCCATTTTAAGATCAGAACAAAAAGCAGGAACAGTAAAAGTGAAAGTTACTGCAACAGGATTGAAAGAGGCTAACAAAACTTTAACTGTAAAGTAAAATTGTGATGATAATATTTCAACTCAATTAATAATAATATGATTTACAATACAATACTAACTAACCAAATTTAACTTTATGAAAAACAAATTTATTTTTTTGCTCATTATTGCTGTTTTTGCATTATTCAATGCAACAGGCTATGCGCAGAACAAAACAATTAAAGGAGTAATTACAGATGCGTCCGGATTACCAATTCCAGGAGCAAACGTACTTATTAAAGGAACTAAGACAGGCACTAGTTCTGATTTTGACGGCAATTTTTCTATTAGTGCCACTTCTGGTCAAATTTTAGTAATTTCTTCTACAGGATCAAAAACAGTTGAGACCGCTATAACTAGCGCAGCCGTTATTAAAGTGGTTCTTGTAGATGATGTATCAGAGCTAAATGAAGTTGTTGTTGTGGGATATGGTACGCAGAAGAAATCTGACGTAACAGGAGCAGTCGTGAGTGTAAGTGCTGAGCAATTAATGACCAGACCAGTTAATAATGCGCTGGAAGCATTGCAAGGCAAAGCAGCAGGGGTTGACATAACAATTAGTGAGCGTCCGGGATCTGTTGGAGTTGTTCGTATTCGTGGTAATAGGTCATTATCGGCAGGAAATTCGCCACTTTATGTTGTAGACGGTGTGCCTTTAATGTCAGGTTCTTCTATTGAAACAATCAATCCTCGTGATATTGAAAGTATGGATATTCTTAAAGATGCTTCAGCAACTGCTATTTATGGTTCTCGAGGAGCAAATGGGGTTATTATAGTGACAACAAAACAAGGAAAAGCAGGTCAGTTTACTTTAAATTATGCGGGAACACTGACTACTTCTCAGCTTGTTGATCGTTCTCCATCAATGAATGCTGCCGATTTTATAAAGTTCAGACGTACTGCTGCTTATAATCTTAATCCTAATACTTACGCAAATCCGAATGCGCCAACTTATGAAAATGATAAATTGATTTTTGACAGTGCTTTAGACGGCCAGACATCAAGAGATAATGTTTTGAAAGGATGGGCAAATGGAACATATGATGCCTCAAAGGTAACAAATACTGATTGGACAGACTTTGTAACACAAGCCGGAATCAGTAAAGAACATGTTATTAGCGCCAGTGGAGGTTCGGAGAAAGTAAATACTTATGGTTCACTAGGATACTTGGATAATGAAGGAACTCAAAAAGGACAATGGTACAAGCGTTATACAGCTAAGATTACTTCAAATATTAATCCCGTGGAATGGTTCAAGATCAATGCGTCTTTAAATGTTTCGTGGAGTGACCAGGATTATGGAATGTCAACTTTAGGAGGACGTAGTAATGGAAGTTCTAATGCAATTTACGGAGCTGCGAAATCAATTTATAATATTGCAGTGCCTTATTATGAAAATGGCAAGGAAGTTATTAATCCAGGAGGTGAGTCCAGTATCTATACTATTATGAATGAATGGGAAAAAAGTACACAGCAGACACAAACACTGCGAGCTTTGGGTAATTTTTCTGCTACTGTTGATTTTGGTAAAATATGGAAACCTGCAGAAGGACTGAGCTATAAAATTAATTTTGGACCGGATTTTCGCCATTGGAGAGAAGGGGCATTTATTGACGGAACATCATCAATTAAAATCAATTCTGACGGAAGTGCAGGAGCAAATTATGCACGTCTTAAAAATCGTCGAGATATTTCATGGACTGTAGATAATATAATAACATATGACCGAACATTTGCAGCAAAACATAAAGTAGGTTTAACTTTGCTTCAGACTGCATCAGCATGGAATATTGAAGAGTCTGCAATGAGTGCAAACAACATACCAAAACCATCATCATTATGGAATGCAATGGGAAGTGTGGATATTACAAATGCAGCTAATGGCGCAGCCATGAGCTCTTCTATTACTGAGCGTCAGCTAAGTTCTTATATGATTCGTGCTAATTATGGATTTGACAATCGTTATTTATTGACAATTTCCGGACGTTGGGATGGAGCATCACAATTGGCAGAAGGTTACAAATGGGATTTTTTCCCATCAGCAGCATTGGCTTGGCGTATCAAAAATGAAACGTTTTTAAAAGATGTTAATTGGCTTGAAAATCTAAAGCTTCGTATAGGTTTTGGAACTACAGGTAATTCATCAGTTGATCCTTATCAAACGAAAGGAAATATTACATCTTTTTATCTTCCATTTAACGGAATGGGTAATCAAATCGGATATACTACAAATGAACCTTATTACACAAAAGATCAGCTGACGATGGCAAATCCTGAACTTGGATGGGAAAAAACGACGCAATATAACCTTGGAATAGATTTTAGTTTCTTTAAAAACAGGTTTAGTGGTTCTATTGATACTTATAGATCATTTACAAGTGATTTACTAATGGAAGTGAAAATTCCAACACTGACTGGGTTTCCTTCTACGACCGCAAATATTGGAAAAACGAGCAATAAAGGGATAGAAGTTACGCTAAATTTCATACCAATTGAGACTGCTGGCGGTTTTACATGGGAATCTAATTTAAATGGTGCGTGGCAAAAAGATCAAATAGATGAGTTAGCTTATGGTAAAAATGATATGATTGACAACGCGTGGTTTATAGGTAATTCATTAACTGTTCGTTACGGTTACGATAATCAGGGAATGTGGCAAAATACACCTGAGGACCTTGCTGAGATGGCGAAATGGAATGCAAATGGTTACAAATTTACGCCAGGTAATGTTCATCCTAAAGATCAAAATGGAGATTATAAAATGGATGCAAAGGATCGTGTAGTTTTAGGAAATAGTAGTCCACATTGGACGATGGGATGGAATAACAACTTCAGTTATAAAGGTATTGAAGTTGGATTCAATTTGTATGGGCGAATGGGCTATATGTCTGCATTAGGAGGAGAAGCTTTGACGGCTCATTCGAATCAACGTGAAGTAAATTACTGGACTCCTGAGAACCCAAACGCAGAATTCCAAAAACCAATTCTCGGACAGGCTACTTCAGGTTCAGCCGACCAATTCTCAAGTCTTCTAGGCTTTCAAAAAGCATCATTTGTGAAAATTCGTAATATTTCGTTAGGGTATAATTTTGATAAAGACTACGCAAACAAATTAGGGTTAGCTAACATGAAACTCTATGTGCAAGCAGTAAATCCCGGCAGTATCTATCAATCATTAGATTGGTATGATTTTGATGCTAATTCAACCTATTTCAACCGTAGCTTCGTTATGGGAGTTGAAGTTGGATTTTAGTAATTATTTTTCTTAAACGAATTAATGAAATAAAATTTAAAAATATAAAAATGAATAAAATAAAAAATATCGGAATCGGCCTATTTGCCATTTTGGCTTTAGCATTTTCGTCTTGCTCGAAAGACTTTCTTGATGAAGAGTTGACCACTCAATATTCGACTCAATATTTCGAAACATCTGAAGGCCTCCAGGCTTTGACAGTTTCACTATATGGGAATATTAGATGGCATTTTGGTTCAGAGTGGTCTTATGGAACTACACTTTATGGTACTGACGAATTCACCAATGCGAATGATCTTACTAATGAAATGTGGAATACGTATGATAATCGTTTAGGACCTGCCGGAGCAACAATAGCAACTGGAGCGGCTAATGCAAATGCTACGTTACCATCAGATTTGTGGGATGAAATGTATTATGGTATTGCATCTTGTAACACGATAATAGCAAATGCGGATAAGATAGATGATCTTAAAATTCGTAATCGTTGTTTGGCGCATGCTTATTTTTTGAGGGGTTTTAATTACTATAAACTTACTGCTCAATATGGAGGAGTTCCTCTTCAAACAAAACCTGCCGTTGGCGTTGTTCGTAATTTTACACGTGCTACGGATGAACAGGCTTGGGAGCAGAGTATATCTGACTTACGTAACGCATATAAACTTTTTGAAGGGGAAGTATACACTTATGGAAAAGGAATTACCTGGACTAAGGCAACAGCAGCGCACTTTTTAGCTAAAGCTTTGTTGTTTCGTGTTTCAGAGCGTAACGATGCATGGAATAGTAAATATAAAGAGACAGATCTTCAAGAAGCTATCGATGCCTGTAGTTACGCAATTACAGCTCGCGGGGCATTAACTAATAATTATAGCGACCTGTATGCAAACTGGACCGGTATTGACTGTCCAAATGAACAGCTTAATGAAATATTGATGGCAGCAGGACATAATGGTGATCCAACAACTGTAGGTCGTTTCGGAAATCGTACATATAACTATTTTACACCTCAATTTTCTAGTTTTTCTGGAGGTTGGGTAAAGCGAGGAGTATGGATTGGCGGTATGGATTTCCAGCGTTGTCGTCCAACTGAATATTCTTATGCTGTTTATGATCACATTAATGATGCAAGAATGTGGAAGACTTTTAAAACGGTTTATGGCGCGAACACTGTGGTAACTGCCAGTGCAGGTGTCAAAATTGGAGACCCTGCAATTGTAATGATTCTAAATACGCAGAATGACAATACTTATGATAATGCTAAATTTGGAGCTACCATTCAAAATCCGACATGGAAAGATCAGGCTGGTCGTTTACCGGAATGGACTACAGGAAAAAGACAAACTGCAACAGCTGGTGCCCTAACGGCTGTCAAAGGGCAATTTGTACCTAATTCTTTAGTTTTGTATCAAAAGGGAACCTATGTTGCTCCAACATTTAAAAATCAACCTATTTGTAATTTCTTTGCCGGAATTAATAAGACAGATGATGGTTCAAGAACCGCTGAAAAAGCGGATGCACATCGCGATGTGATTATAGCACGTCTTGCTGAAACTTATCTTGTACGAGCAGAATGTTATGTTCGATTACAAAAATACGGTCTGGCAATGCAAGATATAAATGTTGTCAGAGCCAGAGCGCAATGGAAAAACGGAGAAAATAGATCATTTTACAGTGACGGTTCTCAGGCGTTTAAAAATAATGCATTAAATACTGGAACCGCAGCAACAAACTATACGGCTTCAAATTTAGATATGAACACATATTATTTGTCAAATCCAACTGTGCCTGTTACGACGGCAGCATCAGATTTGAGATTAACATCTTTTCCAGCGAGTTTGCCTAGTGAAGATGAGGCTATTCTTAGCAAAATTGGAGCAGCAAGTGAATATGATCGTGCGTTAAATTTTATTCTTAATGAATATACACGTGAATTACTAGGTGAATGGCAACGTTGGGAAACACTTTCTCGTACTGGAACATTAATCAAACGTGCAAAAGCGTTCAATGCCGAAGCAACCAATATAACAGCGCATAAACATGAACTCCGTCCAATTCCACAATCATTTATTGATGGATTGCTAAATGATGATGGTTCAAATTTGTCAGATTCACAAAAAGCACAATGGCAGAATCCTGGCTATTAATATTGATATAATTTTTATTTTCTAATATGACACGAATTTGAAAAGGTATTAGATTATATAAAAACTTTTACTTACTAAAAAAATGTTACCTGAGTTTTATTAATTAGTTTTTAACTGGCTGTGGAAATTAGAATCTGCAGCCAGTTTTTTTATTTGTAAAATTGAAATTAATTATAGAATTGGAAATGGTAGCATCAGTTTTTATCAGAATGTTGGTGCCGAATTCAGAATACTTTCGTAAAACATAATTTCTGATTTATAGGATAATTAAGGGTATTTTTTTATTATATATAAAAATAGCAACAATTTTTTGATGTTAAATCATAAATAAGAATATAGTCCATTTAAATAGTAAAATATTCTATTAGTGGAGCTGAAAAATTAACCTTCATTTGTATTCATCAATACAATCAATTATTGGAAAGGCTATTCATTATATACCATTTCTATTTGTTGTATGCTGTGCAGAATAAATTAACTAAGTAACCAAAAAACCAATTTAAATATGACAAACGCAAAAACAATTAATAAAGAGAAAATTAAATATTTTCCTGCTGTTTTATCACATGATTTTCTTAACCATTAAATATTATATTTATGAGAATTAATAACATATTTATGACAATGCAAGGCAAGATGCTATTGTTGTTTTTATTTTTGAGTATTAATATTTTTGCTGGAGAAGCCCGCACAGATTGTCAGACTGTACTTAAAGGAAAGGTTACTTCAAGTAGTGATGGTTTAGTTGATATCGGGACTTAAGATGAAATTTTGTGGCGCAACTTTGAACTTTGAAAATGCGCCACGAATGCGCCACAAAGTTTTTGTTCGATTTTATAAATATTGAAAAGCGGTATAAAAGAAAAAACCCTGCAAATCGTTTGATTTGCAGGGTTTACCGCTCTTTTTGGCCTTTTTTGAAAACTTTGAAAAGTCTCTTTTTTAGCCTTCAGCGGAGAAAGAGGCTCCGCAAACCTTACTTTAATCCCAATAATGATGGGCTTTCACAGACTATTTAAGAACAAGGTCACCTATAGGGTCACTCTAAAAAAATTAATTATTAGTAAAGATAACGTATTATACTAATAACTTCTATATTATTGTAATGATATTAGACTGTCAGTCCTCAATTATAGTTCTTTTTAGGTGCAATAGCATAATGTATTTCATATGAATTTTTATTTCCAAATTTTTAGTAATAGTATGAAATAAATAAAACTCATACAGAAAATCAATACGCACATTTCAAATGCATTTTCGGGAAATGTAGGTGATTGAAGGATATAGGCATAGCAGCCAATTACAAGTAAAACAGGAATGCCAAAAGTTAAGATCAATTTTGAAATTCTTGAAGGTTTTACAACTGCTTCTTTTTCGTCAGAAGAAAGTGCTTTCTTTTTTATAAATTCTAACGGGACATCAATATGTTCAAATAAAGCATTCAATGTATATCTTCTCGGCATAACGATTGCGTTTTCTATTCGCTGAACGGCACGAATAGTTATACCTGAGAGTTCAGCGAGTTCCTTTTGTGTCAATTTTCTTTTTAATCTTTCACGCTTTACCATCCCAGCAATATCCTGCTTATTATAAGCTGCAAAATCTATAAATTCTTTAACGGCATTTGACGACATTTGAGATGACATTTTAATTGTAACTGATAAATCGAGGTTAAAATTAATAGTTTTGAAGAAAAAAAGCTATAATTATGAAAGCAAGATTACCAAAACTAAAACAGCTCCTGATTTTTGCATGCTTAATCGCTTTGTCACTTTTTCTAAGTGGTTTAGTAGACAGCCAATTGTTTTCATTTTTACCTTTAGGATGTATATTAGTTATTCTTGCAAATTGGATGATGTTCAAATCGGAAGGTTTATCCCTCAATTATCTTGGAATAGATAAAAGCCATAAGCCGGTGAATAAAATTCTGATGGGTTTTCTTTTAGGAATTTGTTTTGTTTTTTTTAACCTCTGCATTCAGGTTATTATTAAAGGTGGAAACTTTCAAATACACTATTCTCCAAATATAAAAGCTTTATCGATTGCATTGGTAACTGTGCTTCCTACTGTGATTGTACAGCAGTTTTACATCATGGGTTACGGGTTTTATAAAGCTAAACAAATTGGCGGGAGTATCTTTGCAGTCTTATTAACATCTATTGTTTTCATGAGTATGCATGATATCTCGGGTAATATGTGGAATTTCCCTTTTCAATTATCAAATTATTTTTTTGCAATACTCATCTTTTCCAATGCACTTAATCGATCTGGAAGCATATTACTGCCCATAGGCCTGCATTGGGGAAACAATTTTTCAAATTCCTATTTGATTACACAAAATGAAATGAAAACTTCATTTATTTTTTTAGCAGACCAAAATGACTACATCAAGGACTATTATCAGTATTTTGGCCTTTTGATATTGGGTATTGCTGTACCATTGATAATTATTGTAGCTGTTAGAATCCTTTTTAAGGATAAGAGCCAATATATATAGTATTAGTTATAAATGGGAATAGTTTTCGGTATTCCTCAATTTTGCACAAAAACAGAGTACTAATTTTTTATAGAGCAGTATCATTCCGAACCCATGTTTTAAACCCAATGAAGAAATTAATGTTTTTCTAAAAGTTTCGAACCTAAGCTTGTCAAACCTTTGTTTTGCTGGAATTTTAGTTTTATAAATTACATTGCGCCATGATTATGCCACAAAACTTTTAAATACTAAAATTTTAGGCCTGTGTTATAAAATTGTTTTGATTATGTTTCTAATAGTAATTCTTTAAATTGTATCTTACTTGTACCTCAAATACATTTTATTCTACTCAATACTGTACAGTTAATTTCTGTAAATGTAATTAGCAAAATATTTTAAAGTATTTTTTTTGTTTATGCGTTTTCTTGTTTTAACGCCAAAGATTTTGTTTTCTATGTCCACTTTAAGGTATGAACTCCAAAAATTCTGCTGTCCTGTTTTTTTAATTTAAATTTTTGAAATATAAAATCCAAAAAAAACTTTAAACTATATTAGTTCTATAGAATTTATGTATATATTTGTTTCACAGAAAAATTCTGAATGATACTTATCCAGAAAGACTGAGGGAGTAGGCCCATTGACGTCTTAGCAACCTGTTACCGAATAAGGTGCTAAATCCTTCCGCTGTAGCGGACAGATAAGAAAGATTTGCTTAAATCTGAATAAGGTCATCATTGTTGAAATTATTTATTTTTTAAAATGAAAACCAAACTGCATTTTTTACACGACAGTAACGAACTTTTGAATTCAATCTTCGAAGAATATAGTCTTGCAGGTTTCCGAATGCGAAAGCATTAATTCTCTCTCTCATTTCTTTTTAAATACCATCTACCGAAAGCCTTTTTCAATGGCCTAAAGGAATTCTTTTGCCCAATATTAAACTAAAATAAAAAATCACATGATCAACTTAAAATCAAAATAAAATGAAAAAAATACTATTAGGTTTTGCTTTATTTCTTGGAGTTTCACAAACTCAGGCGCAAGAAAGTAATTTACAGTTAAAAGGAACTGTTACAGATACAGTTGCGCAATATGTGTATTTGCAAAAATTCCACAATAAAATGTTTACGACAATCGATTCGGTAAAAGTAAAAGATGGAAATTTTAGTTTTAAAACTAAAGTTAAAACACCCGAATTATACGGATTAAGTGTAAACACAGAAGAGTCTCCATTGTATATTTTCCTTGAAAAAACGTCAATTACAGTAAAATTAAGTCCAAAGAAATATTATACAAGTTCTATAGTTGAAGGCTCTGAATCTCAGAATTTATTCGAAGCCTATAAAAAATCAAAAGATGTAGAAATCAGTAAATTCATTACTGAAAACCCTAAATCTATAGTTTCGGCTTATGTATTGTACAGAAACTGGTCGTATAGATTAACGCCGGAACAAATAACTCAAAACATTGCATTGCTCGATAAAAATCTGCAAAGCACCACTTACGTAAAAGAACTAAAAGAGCTGGTTACTGTTTTGGACGGATTAGCGGTTGGTAAAAAAGCCCCTGATTTCACAGCTAATGATCCGCAGGGTAAACCAGTACGTCTTTCTGAAAATTTAAAAGGTTATACTCTAGTTGATTTTTGGGCTTCTTGGTGCGGACCTTGCCGAAGAGAAAATCCAAATATCGTTGCGGCTTATAAAGAGTATCACGACAAAGGTTTTAACATCATAGGCGTTTCTTTGGATAAAAAGAAAGAAAATTGGATTAAAGGAATTCAGGATGATAATTTGACTTGGTTACATGTTTCTGATTTACTTTTCTGGAACAGCGCCATTGCCAAATTATATGGAGTAAGAGCCATTCCGGGGAATTATTTAGTCGATTCAAAAGGAATAATCGTAGCGAAAAATCTTCACGGAGAAGAATTGCAAACTACACTTAAATCGCTATTAGGGCAGGCAAATTAATAGTATGAGAATAATCAGCTGCTCTAAACTTTTTAATTCTTCGAAAAATTAAAACAACAATAAATTTAGTTATTAAAATGATAAAGGAAATGAATGCTATTGAGACAACAAAACCAATAGAATTGGAGTGTTACTTCTCTAAATTTAGAGAAAATACAGTAGGAGTAGATCACCGCTTTAAATCGGTTTATGGAAAGCAAAACCTGCTTTATGCAGATTGGGTTGCCAGCGGAAGATTATACGCACCAATTGAAGATATTATGCTCAATAAAATTGGACCAATGATTGCCAATACGCATTCACTTTCTAGTCAGACAGGAAAGACTTCAACTTATGCTTATCAATATGCGAGAGATATAATTAAAAAGTCAGTAAACGCAAATGATTCTGATGTTTTAGTAACAACCGGAACCGGAATGACGGCTGCTTTGTCAAAATTACATCGCATTATGCGTTTACGAAAAGATGATGAAAACGATACACCAGTTGTTTTTATTACACATATGGAGCATCATTCCAATCAGGTTTCGTGGTATGAAACAAATGCTGATGTTGTGATTTTACCACCAGATGAAAATAATTTAGTGGATCCCAATATTCTTTCCGAAGAAATTAAAAAATATGCTGACAGAAGCTTAAAGATAGGCTCATTTACAGCTTGTTCAAATGTTACAGGAATTATTACGCCTTATCATGAATTGGCCAAAATCATGCATCAAAACGGCGGACTTTGTTTTGTTGATTTTGCAGCTTCGGCACCGTATGTCAAAATCGATATGCACCCAAAAGATTCGGAACAGCAATTAGATGCCATTTTCTTTTCTCCTCACAAATTCTTAGGCGGCCCGGGAACTTGCGGCGTTTTGGTTTTTAATGAAAAATTATACAAAGCAGATTTTCCCGATAATCCGGGCGGTGGAAATGTAAGATGGACAAATCCGTTAGGCAGATATTGTTATAGCGAGGTCATAGAAGTTAGAGAAGATGGCGGAACACCAGGCTTTCTACAAGTAATAAGAGCTGCTTTAGCTTTAGAATTAAAAGACAAGATGGGAGTTTCAAACATCAAAAACAGAGAAAAAGAACTGCTTGCTCTTTGTTTTTCAAGACTTCAAAAAGTAAAAGGTTTGTCAATTTTAGGAGATTTAAAAACGGAAAGAATCGGCTGTGTTTCTTTTGTAATTGAAGATATTCACTATAATTTAATCGTAAGGCTTTTAAATGACCGTTTCGGGATTCAGGTTCGCGGCGGCTAGTCATGTGCAAGTACTTATGCGCATTATTTATTTAATATAAACGAAAAGAAATCAGCAATAATTACAAACGAACTTTTAGAGAAAAATCAAATAAATAAACCGGGCTGGGTACGTTTATCACTGCATCCGATTATGACTAATAATGAACTGAATTTTGTTTGCGATGCAATTGAACAAGTGTCTTTACATTATAAAAAATGGCAGAAAGATTACGAATATAATTCAATAACAAATGAATTTGAAAATGCTGAAATTAAAGAAACTATAGCCGAAGAAGTAAATGAATGGTTTAAGTTGGATTAAATGTTTAAATAGGGTTAAACCTGAAAGGTTATGAATTTATTATTTAAGAGATTCAATAATTTTTTGTCTATGTGTAATTCCCCATTTTACTAAATTTCCCGCTAACGCGAGTATCAAGTTCGTGAACGTAACAAATTAGACTTTCAATGAAATTAAAAAACAAAAAAACTTCAGATTTCTCTGAAGCTTTTGTTTTAGTAGCCCTAACGGGACAATTTCCGAACCATTTTGTGGATGATTTAAAGAAAATAAATATCATTCCGTATTAAATTCGGGGGTTAAACTGTCCTAGAATTTCTATTCTAATGTCCCAGATGAAAGAGCTAGTTTGTATGCATTTTTTGAAGATTAGATTTGTAGTCTTTCGGAGTTTTTTACTTTTGTTTTGTAGATCAGTTCAATTTCAGATACATTTCTGCGCTGTTAAGTAGATTTATTATTTTTATTTTAAAAAAAATATTATTCCGCTGATTGTGAATTTCCTATCCATTTATTAACTGTTGCCTCATATGGTATTGTACTCGAAGCCAACCAACTTTCAATATATTTTGGATTATGACTGTTGGGTGTTGGATGAACATCATCAATTCTAACTTGAATTGGAGCTCGAACACAATCACCTGTGATAATTGCATGTTGTTGTGGAATAACGGGTAGTTGTTCTAAAATATCTGCATTAGCACTAGAAACGAGTCCTCTTATATATTTTTGATCTTCTGGATTTTGTAAGCGATGAATGATAAATGAATTACATTGTGATAAAACTGTTTTTGATAATTCTGAAGGTCTTTGACTACTTACGATTAATGAAATACCATACTTTCTACCTTCACGTGCGATTCTTTCAAATATTGTTTTTGCAACAGAATATTTGTTTTCAGCAATATAGTTTTGAGCTTCTTCTAATATGATTACTATCGGAAATTTACCCCTATCACTTGGAACAAAATAGGAAACAAATTCTAGAATAATTCGGCCTAATAGTGCTGTTATAGTTTCTAAAACTTCAAAAGGCAATTGAGAAACATCTATGATATTTATTTGATGTGTTCTTTTCAAATCAAAAAAACCTGTCGAATCATTATATTTTTTCACAAAATGGTTTTCAGTTTCAGATGAAAAGACCTTATTATAATCCCCTAAAAGGAAAGCTAAAAACTGAGGCAATACATTTTTATTTATTTCTTCTGTATTTTTTAGCATCAAAGGAATAGCCATTCTTTTATCATTTAAAAAGCTATTCATCCTTAATCGCAAAGTTGAAATAAATTCATTCAATCTTGTATTTCCTGAGCCTTCATTTTTAATTGCAGCATCTAAAAATTTATTACAAAGTTGTTGGTAATTAAAATAGATAGGTAGATCGATATTATGTGAACTTGTAATTTGAATGTCGACTGCTAGTGTAAGTAATTTATTTAACCGATTATAAATAGATTCTCTAATTGGAGTCTGTAATCCCGCATTATTAAAATTTACTTCTCCTCCCAAATGAGAAAGCAAAGTAGCCAATTCATCATCAAATGGGCGTATAGCTTCTGCAATATTCAAAATTTCATTATTAGCTTTCCATCTCCAATTTCCTCCCGCATCCCATGTCCTTTTTTTAAGTTCTTCAGTTGAACAAGATAAAATGCTTTCCACATCGGCTTTTAAATAAATTGGTAAAATTGAAATATTTAAACTCTCCTCATTATTTTTTGCTAAACCAATTGCACTATTTAATAAAGGAGCTTGTGTGGCATCACTCGGATTTAGTAATGCTCTAAAGTCAGACCAATTCATTAGCCAATAGGGAACTTGAACTTTATCTTCGCCACCATAATAATTCGCGTTTATTAACTCTAATTCCTTTTGGGTCTTATCATCTAAAGTGGTCAAAACTTCTTGCTCTGGCAAAAATGCATCTTTATATTCACCATTTGTATCGAAAATTACAAAATGTGCATTATTAAGATTACTTCCTTTATAATCGTATCTGAACAAATTCCTCAAAATTGAAGTCAATGTGCACGACTTACCCGAACCAGTATTTCCTAAAATTGCTGCATGTTTTACAAAAAACTGGTCTGGTGAAATTTTTACTTTATAATTAGAAAATGCAGGTGAGGTTCCTACTGGTAAATAAAAATCTTTGTCCCATTTTATTTGAGCTACATCAAGTTTATCATCAAAAATATGAAGCAAATCTTTTTCAGTTACATACCATACCGGGTTATCTAATGTTGGGAAATTATAGACTCCTTGGACAAATTTCTCATTACTATCATTATTTGCAATAGTCCCCAACATAGTAGCTGATATATATCTTGAAGAAGTGGGTAATGAAATAGAGGTAGAATTTTTTCCGAATTCAACTTCTTCTTTCATAGTTACCCTTGTAATTAAAGCCACCACGCGATCTGCTCCCACAGGAATTATTAGATAAGAATTAATTCTAGCTACTTCATATATATCTAAAACACCACTTTTATATGTTCCTCTTAAATCATCTTCAATTTTTATAAAAACCCTAAAATTATCTACAGATAAAACCCTTCCAATCAATCTATTATCGCTACTCATTAGAAATTAGTTTTGTTTAGTTTCGCTATCTTCATCAAATTTTACTTCTTCTTCGCTATTTGATGGATAAAGTTTTTGTAATGTTTCTGCTACATAAGAAAGTTCTTCTTCTTCGTACAAATCAGGCATTATTTTGTCAACAAAACTTATAAAAGTTGACTGGTTGGGATCTTCTTGATCTAAAATGATAATTCGTTTATCACCTAAAGCTCTTAATCTTTCAATTTCAGAATCTTGATCTATAGAAGGGGAAAAATTTGCTATGATTAAAGTAAATGATGGAATTGACAATGCCTGCTTAATGATATCATTTATATGTTCATCATAAAATGAATAACCAACACAAATCAATACAGACTGTGGTTGGTTAATTGCATGAGAAAACTGTCTAAACAATTCAGAGTAAGGTAAATCTAACGTAAATGATTTTTTACTAACACATGGATAAATCATTATTTCATTGTTTTCATCAGGGGTAAAATTTCCATTCAAAGGAATTTCTTTAATACCATAAGTATTTGAAATAGATGGAGGAGAAGATACCCATGATAATGAACCATGCATTTTATAATAACGTAAAACCTTTTCAGCTCTGTGTACTTTTCCTATTACACTTTGACCGGGATAGTACAAGTCGTAATCGTATACTTCTGGACGAAAGCATCTATTATGTACCCCCATAAAGCCATTTACATAATGCACCCCTAAATTATCTAAAGCATAATCAAATGCCATATCATAATTAGTAGTAAAAAGATTGACTCTTTTTAAATGTACTGGTCTTTGTAATAACTTTTTAACTAAAACTTCGTGATAATGATATCTATTATTAAGTAATTTAGAGTCTGATTTATAATTACTATTAATGGTAGTTTTATTGGTATCACATTGCTCAAATAACCATTTTTGCATTTTTACCATTGATGCGTTAATAGCTGTAATATCCTGACCTCTCATTTCATGTAAATAGCGATCTGCTTGTAAACAATTAAATAAATCTTCAAATGAAGGATCAGCACCCTCCCCAAAATAATTAGCTATTTCTGTTAGACATGCGCTTTTTAATTCTTGAGGAATAGTTCTAATAACTGGTGCACCTAAATGAAAACTTGAACCAGCACCAAATAAAATACTTACATTCTCCAGCTCAAGATATTTTTTAATTCTTAATTTGATATTTTCAATATTGTTTGCGATCATTTTTTGGTTAGTTTAGTTTTAATTCTCTCTAGAAAATATTTCGGCTAGGGATTCCCCTGCTGGCGCGAGCGTCCCACTCGTGAACGCAACGAATCTTGCCAAAGATAGTTAAAACAAAAAAAAGCTCCAGATTTCTCTGAAGCTTTTTGTCTTAGTAGCGGGAACGGGATTCGAACCTTATTAATTATTGGGACTTTACTATAAAATTTTAAGTATTAAATCTTGAGTAAAATAAATCAAAATCGATTTACCATTGTACTTCTTTACGATATATCTTACCTGTATCTCGAATTCCTTTTACTTTGGTCATAGCTGGAAATTTAATTTCTGAAGGTGTAATTAGCAAAATATTTTAAATCTAATTTTGTTTTTGAAAGCTTGCAGAAATATTTCTAAAAAAACGCCTTAGCTTTTTGTGGCAAAAAAGGTATTCACTCCAGCCGGAAAGTGCACCGATTCTGCACCTTTAATTTTGTGAGGATTTATAAATATTGAAAACAGGCCTAAAATAAAAAAAACCTGCAAATCGTTGAATTTGCAGGTCTTCAGACATTTTTTGTGGCTTTTTGAAAAGATTGAAAACTTTAAGTTTTCCTCCTTTTAGGCCTTTCCGTGGGGAGAGCAGGATTCGAACCCTAAGCCCGGAACCCTCTTATTTACTGCATTTTTACTTTTCTTAAACATGTGTTGCCACGATTTTGCCACGAAAATGAAACTGTTAATTTTACGTGTGTAATATTTTGATTTTCAGTCAGTTGACTTGTTTTTGATTGCTAACCTTCTTTTTGTTGTAAATATAAGGTGTTTTATTTATAAAATTGATTCATTTGTCTTGTTTTAGTTTGCTATCTCGAAATGATTTAGAACTGATTTTTAATTATTGTGACTAATATTTAATGTTTTAAAAAGTTCCGCTATCGGCAATATATGATAAAATTTAGCAAAATGAGTACCTATTTTTTGCCGATAGTGTGATTCAACTTACTTAAGGATTTGTATTTGGTTTAAAAATATTAAGACAGACTGCTTTAGCTTTTTGTTAAAAAAAAAGAAACCTCTTCTAAAATTGAACGGTTTTAAAAGTCTTGCCTTCCAATAATGATAATAATCTCTACAGGTTTATCTCCATTTATTTGATAGTAAATAGTATCAACTCCACAAACACAAGAACGATAGCCTCTTTTGATCTGGGCAGCAGATGGGAATAAATTTACACCAAAATTTTGAAACGGAAAAAAATATTATAGATGAAGTAGTTTTTTCTAGATAAATTACTTCTACATATTAAAAATGATAGTCTTAAGTTTTTGTGGCAAAATTGAAGACAATTCCACAAAATGATTATCTGTTTTTTGCAATGTATTCAGAAGGCGACATTGAAAAATGCTTTTGAAAATTTCTTCCAAAACTTGTCTGTGATTTATAACCAACCATTTCGGCGATTTCATACATTTTGTAGTTTTCATTTAAAAGTAATTCAGCAGCTCTTTTTAATCGTACAATATTGATCAGTTCATTCGGACTTAAATTCGAGATATCTTTGATTTTTCGGTATAAAGTTGAACGGCTCATGTTCATGATTTCTGCTAAAGATTCTACGCTTAAATCAGGATCCGTAATGTTCTGCAGGATCTCATCATCCAGTTTTTTTAGAAATTTTTCATCTGTTTTATTGTGCGCAATGCTTTTGATATGTGAAAGCGGAGAACTCGCATAATAGTTCATGATCTGTTTTCTGTTTTCAATCAGATTATTGACCTGAACTTTTAAATAATCCATTGAAAATGGTTTTGCGATATAGGCATCGGCACCCACTTCTAAACCATCAATTTGTGATTTAAGGGAGTTTTTAGCCGTCAATAAAATTACCGGAATGTGACTGGTTACCAGATTCGTTTTAATCTCTTTGCACATTTCAATTCCGTCCATAACCGGCATGGAAACATCGCTTATAACAAGCTGAATATTTTCGTTATGAATAATTTTTAGTGCGTTTTCTCCGTTATCAGCTTTTAAAATCGTATAGGTTGAAGTTAATTCAGAAGTAATAAAATTTAATAAATCTTCGTTGTCTTCCACCACTAAAATTTGTGCTTTTTCATTTTTGCTTTCGGTTTCAATTTTTTCAATTTTAGTCTGAACTTCTTCTTTTTCAGAATCGGTATACAACATAAATTCTTCTTTTTGATGCAATGGTACAATCAGTTCAAAAACATTGAGTTCTGAATCCGGAATCAATTGTAAATTTCCGTTGTGCAATTGTGTTAGCGAATGCGCCAGCGAAAGTCCAATTCCGGTTCCGGAAGTCGAATCCATATTATCCACTCTGAAAAACGGTTCGAAAATCTTGTCTTTTAGTTGAAACGGAATCAAATTTCCGTCGTTTTTAACTACCAAAGTCAGTTTTTTGTCATCCCTGAATAAAGATATAGAAACCTTGTCTTTAGAATATTTAATGGCGTTGCTAATTAAATTGCTCAGGATTTTTTTGAAAGCTTCCTTGTCTACAAAAGCAAAAATGTCTTTTTCACCCAGTTCTAATTCAAATTCAATTCCCTTTTCTTCAATTAAGGGACTGAATCTCAAATGTAAATTACGAACCTGAGAAGAAATATTGGCTTCCACGAAAGTGAGTTTCAATCCGCCAATTTCCGACTTTCTAAAGTCTAATAATTCGTTTACCAATTTCAATAATCGGGAAGTGTTTTTCTTCATTATGGAAAGATTCTGAGGCACTTCAGGTGATTGATGTTCCATCACCAAAAGTTTCTCCAGAGGCCCTTTTATAAGCGTTAAGGGCGTTCTGATTTCGTGGGCAACGTTCGTAAAAAAGTCAATTTTAGCCTGATAGATTTCCTTTTCTTTTTCATCATTCAGATGCTTTATTTTTCTATTATTTTTAATCTGTGTCAAATTTTGAGAATAACGAATGATATAATAAAACGAACCACAAATCAACAGAAAATAGAAAAAATAAGCATAAGAACTCGCCCAGAAAGGAGGCAGAATTACGATTTTTAGTTTCACTTCTTTGCTCCAGACACCAAAACTGTTCAATGATTTTACTTTAAATACATAATCTCCAGGAGCCAATTCTGTAAAGAAAACTTTATTGTTTCTTTCCAGATACACCCAGTCATTGTTAACGTTTTCAAGCTTATACCAATATTCTGTAAGCTCCGGTGCCGTGTAATTTAAAGAGGCAAATTCAAGATTAAATGAAGATTGATCGTTATTGAGTTCGAGTTCGTCAAGATGCGAAATGGATTGTTTTATAGGCGAATCATTTTCATTGGCGTCAATATCTTTATTATTGATTTGAAGATTTGTGATGAACATTGAAGGCGTATACTTGTTTTTGGTGAAATTCTTCGGATTGAAACTGATCATTCCGTTTAGATTTCCAAAATACATATCGCCACTTGTATCTCTAAAAGCCGAACTATAATTAAACTGATCGCTCAATAAACCATTAGCAGTGGTATATATTTTAATGTTTTTGTGATTGGGACTAAATTTTACCAAACCTTTTGAAGTAGTCAACCATAAATTTTTATTTTCATCTTCTAAAATAGAATAAATCACATTGCTCGGAAATCCGTTTTTGGTAGTGAACTTGGTAAATGTTCTCGTTTTTTTATCAAAAAGATTCAAACCATTTTCGGTTGCAAACCATAAATTTTTGTGACTGTCTTCAAAAATTGAATTGATGGAATTATTGCTAATGCCTTTACTGTTTTTATAATCGTATATAAAAACCTCTCTTTTGTGTGTTTTCGGATTATAGAAAAACAAACCGTCTCTATAACTTCCCGCCCAATAGTTTCCATCAAAGTCTTCTTTGAAATTGGTATAATGCGTAGTTTCAGGAAACATTTTTAAAGTATCAAAATTGTCATTTTGTTCATTGTAACGGTACAATCCCATTGTAGTTACGACAATCAAATCTTTATTTTTTGTTTCAGAAAACGAAAAGATAAAATTACTTCGCAATCCTGTGGACGGATCGTTTGCGCTGTAATGCTTAATTACAGCACCAGATTTTTGATCTAAAACATCTAAACCATGTTCAAAAGTTCCCACCCAGATTTTGTTTTTTCGAGGCAGCAAAGCATGAATATTATAATAGGAAACGCCATTTTTGCTTCCGTTGGGCAAATAAGAGGTGAATTTTTGTGTCTTTGGATTAAATCGGTTTAAACCGGCATCTTCTGTACCAATCCAAAAATCGCCGTAATCATCTTTATGGATTTCTCTGACTGCGCTTCCGCTGATGGAATTCTGATTTTTCTGCGGAAAATACTTTTTAAATTGTGTGTACTGTTTCTGATGATAATTAATTCCTCCAAAATAAGTTCCAATCCATATTCCGTTTTCCTTATCAATCGTAATAGAGTAGGCCGCATTGTCTGAAAGGGCATATGGATCATTGTAGTTTTTTTTGAGGTTAACGCTTTTCTTAGTTTTAAGATTATAAACGTAAACACCAGATTCACAAGCAATCCAGAGTTCTTCATTTCCTTTCTTTTTAAACTGGCGCACAAAAACGGGTTCTTTATCAGCAAACGGCAATGATGTTGTGCTTTTGTCTTTATTATTATAGACTAGCACGCCATGATCCTGAGTGCCCAGTAAAATATTGTTTTTGTCTAAAGCATAAATAACGGTAATTCTAAAGCTGGCTTTATTGGCTGGAGGACTTAACGGAATATTTTCAAACGAAAGACTTTCTTCAGAATAATGATAGATTTTATTCATTGAAGAAGCCCAAATCTCTCCGTTTTCATCTCTGGTAATCGATGTAGTAATAAAATATTTATTGGGATTAAAAGTTTTGGTTTCTTTTTTAGAAGTAGAATATTTGTACAGAATGTTTCCAGAGATAAACCAAATATTCCCCTTTTTATCATGATTGATGTCGTTTATTCTGTCGTTTATCGCCTCATTGAGTACGGTAAAGCGATCCGTTTTTTTATCATAATGATACAAACCCTTATCTGTTCCAACCCAAATAACACCTTTATATTCATGCAGAGACTGAATATAATTGCTTCCCAAACTATGAAGAGGATCAGATTGGCTGCGATAGGTTTTAAATCGGTAGCCGTCAAATCGGTTCAAGCCGTCTTTAGTACCAAACCACATAAAGCCGTCTTCATCTTGCATGGAAGTAATTACGGTGTTGTTGGAAAGCCCGTCTTCTACCTGGAAATGCTTAAAATAATATTCCTGTGAATGGATAAAATTTATCGAAAAAAAGAATAAAACTAAAAAAAGAAAGAATTTACGCATTGTTATATTTTTTAGACTAAAAATAGGATTCCTCAAATCGTGTCAATCTTCCACAAAATGTTGCAAGAGATTGAAAATTTCCAAATATTTATACAATTTGAATCATTTGAGAGAGATATTGACACAAATGAAGCATTTTGTTTTGAATTAAAATCATCTACTTTGGATTTTCAAATAAACATTATTGATAATTTTTAGGCAAAAAAAATATAGTATCAATAAAATTAGGTTTGAAAAATTACATCAACCACAATTTTCAAATTAAATGAACACATTATTACTAATGAGCAATATTAATTATTTTTTTGCTCGAATCAGAGATGATTAGAATTTTTAAAATTTAAATGTAAAACCAACCACAAAATGAAAACTATCTAAAATGAAAAATCAATGAAAACAAAGTTCACTCAAATTTTAAAGCAGAGATATTACCTCTTGTTTTTCTTTAGTTTATTATTACAACAAACGTATGCCCAAGAGCAAATTACTGTTAAAGGAACAATTACTTCAGCAAATGGAGATCCAATTCCTTTTGCTAATGTTTTAATAAAAAATACAACAAACGGTGCTGCTACCGATTTTGACGGAAAATATTCTATTGTAGCTAAATCAAACCAAACTTTGGTTTTTAGTTCGCAAGGATATAAAACCATAGAAATTGCTATTAACAATCAAACTACTGTAAATGCAACTTTAGCAGAAGATGCCATGAAGCTTGACGAAATAGTAGTTGTAGGTTATGGCTCGCAACAGAAAAAAGATCTTACAGGAGCAGTTTCTCTGGTGAAAGCAGACGAAATTTCGAAAAGACAGGTTACAACTGTTGCTGACGGATTACAAGGCTTGGTAACTGGTGTTAAAGTTCGTGGCGGCGGACGTCCGGGTCAAGAAGCGAATATTGAAATTCGTGGTCTTAAAAATCTTCAAAATACAAATCCCTTATATGTAATTGACGGATTGATTACTTCTGCAAACAGAGATTTTAACCCGAACGATATCGAAAGTATTCAGGTTTTAAAAGATGCATCTGCCGCAGCAATCTACGGTTCCCGAGCGGCAAATGGTGTAATTATCATTACAACCAAAAAAGGTAAAAAAGGACCGCTTAAGATTGAAGCTTCTGCCAAATCCAGTCTTACAACTATGCCTAGATATAATTTAATGGGAACTGAAGAATTTGCAAAATTAAATAATCAGGCCTATGATAATGCTGGATATCCGAGACAAAATCTTAATATGGCAGTAAATACAGACTGGCAGGATGCAGTTTTTAAAACCGGAATGATTCAGGATTATAATGTGAGTGCTTCTGGCGGTGGCGATAATTCAACCTTTTTTATGTCGGGAAATTATTTTGGAAATGAAGGAACTGTTGTTGGAACTGATTTTGACAGAATTTCATTCAGAGTAAATTCAAGCGGTTCAAAAGGAATTTTCAGTATTGGAGAAAATTTGGCCATCAGTAATTCAAAAACAGATGAAATATCTGGAAATCCAATTATTGATGTGTACAGAATGACTCCTACGATTCCGCTTTACGATCCTGCAAATCCAGGAGGTTATGGTTATGGAAAACAAGGTGTTGCAGATACTTTTGGTACAAATCCGTTAGCTATTGCTGATTTTGCGAATGCTGTAAATGAAAATTTTAGAATCAGAGGAAATGTGTGGTCCGAATTAAAATTAGCCTCTTGGTTAAAGTACCGTTTCAATTTTGGATATGAAACTAGTTTTGATTCGTATAAATTTTTGAGAAAAGTAGGGAACTGGACATTAAATCAGCCAGCAGATCCATCTATCATTGATCAAAATAAAGCAAGATCAGAAACGATGTTATTTGAAAATACATTGAATTTCAAGAAACAATTTGGAAAACATGATGTAACTGTTTTAGTGGGTCAAACTTTTCAAAAAGACAGATACGAGCAAATTTACGGACAAAAGAGAAATATCCCAATCAACTCAGGAACAGGACAATATTATCAGGTTTTAAATCAGGGAGATACACCGGTAGTTGGTGGTTTTATCAACGAGGCTTCTCTGGCATCTTATTTAGGAAGATTAGAGTACAATTATGATAATCGTTACCTATTCAATGCCGTGATCAGACGTGATGGATCTTCAAGATTCAGTGATGGTAATAAATGGGGAAATTTCCCTTCACTTTCTGCAGGATGGAGAATTAGCAACGAATCGTTTTTTAAATCAGACTTCATTAAAGATTTAAAATTAAGAGCGAGTTACGGAGAATTAGGTTCTGGAAATATTGGAGAGTATGAATCTAAAAGTTTCATCAATAATTTTGGACAAATTGTTTTAGGAAATGGACAAGGTACATATCCGTCTGCAACCCAAGTTAAATTATCCAATTCTCAGTTACGTTGGGAAAAATTAAAACAAACCAATATTGGATTAGATCTTGGTGTTTTAAATAATGATCTACGTCTTACAGCAGATTATTTTATTGCCCGTACAGAAGATGTATTGTTTGGTTTTCCAATTTTATTGACTACAGGAAACGACGGTGGAAACCCGATTTCAAATGCAGCAACTGTTGAAAACAAAGGTTTTGAATTAGAATTGGCTTATAGTAAAAAAATCAACGATTTCTCTTTCAACGCTTCTGTAAACTTTACAAAAGTAAACAACAAGCTGGTTTCTTTAGGTAACGGACAAAATGAAAGCATTATTGGAAACACAATGACCCGCGACGGACAACCCGTAGGAATGTGGTATGTACTGCAGACTGATGGATTATTCCAAAATCAGGATGAAATTAACAACTATAAAAATGCTGATGGAAAAGTAATTATGCCAAGTGCAGTACCTGGAGATATTCGTTTTAAAGATGTTAACGGTGACGGACAAATTACCAGTGACGACAAAGCTGTTGTTGGAAGTCCATGGCCTGAATTCGAAATGGGTCTTAATGCCGGAGCAGACTACAAAGGTTTTGATTTTTCGATGAACTGGATTGCTTCTCACGGCGCTACTGTTTACGACGGATATAGAAGTGTTGTAGACCGTTTTGACGACAATAGTAATTACAGAGCGGGCGTACAGCCCTGGACACCTGAAAACCCAAATACTGATTTTCCTAGAATTACAAAAGGTTCAACTCTTAATTCAAGAGGAGATAGTGACCGTTTCTTAGAAAGTGGTGATTTTATCAGACTTAAATACATTGGGTTTGGTTATAATTTGCCAGAAAGTGTTTTGAATAAATCTGGAATAGCAAGAGCAAGATTAACCTTATCGGCACAAAATATTATTACCATTACAAAATACAAAGGCTTAGATCCTGAGTTCAGTAATACAGGCGATAATAGAATTTTTGAAAGAGGTGTTGATAACGGATCTTTCCCGAATCTTAGAACATATTCTCTTGGTGTTGAATTTAGCTTTTAATTAAAAAAATAGGATAATGAAAAAAATAATACTAACAACCGTAGTTTTTCTAGGTCTCTTTTTTGCATCATCTTGTGAAAAGGAATTAGATCTGAACAGCCCAAATGATATCACAGTAGATCAATATTGGAAAACGGAAAGTGATGCACAAGCCGGTGTGAATTCAATTTACGCCATGTTTTATAAAGATGGTTTATGGGCAAGATGGATTTATTTCCGTCTGGATTTAACTTCTGACGAAGGATTCAGTAATAGTCCGTGGACAGAATTAGCAGACTGGACGAGATTCAATTATATCAATTATAATTTTTGGGAAGGAAATGCAGTAACATGGAGAGATACCTATAAAGCTGTTTTTAGATGCAATCAGGTATTGGCCAATGTTCCGAATATCACATTCCAAAATGAAGATGATAAAAAGAAAATTCTTGCTCAGGCAAAATTCTTCAGAGCTTTGCATTACTACTATGCAGCCATTCTTTGGGAAAATATTCCGTTGGTTCTAGAACCATCTACGCCAGCCGATTTACCACAGCAAAAAAATGTAACCGAAGTTTGGGCTCAAATTGAAAAAGATTTAAATGAGGCTTTAGCCGATTTGCCTGCTTCATGGCCTGCAGATCAAACAGGAAGACCAGATAAAGGCGCAGCAGAAGCTTTTTTGGCAAAAGCATACATGCAGCAACACAAATGGCCGGAGGCAAAAACAGCTCTTGAATATTTAATTTCTGGTCCTGGCGCGAAATACAGTTTAGCTACAAATTACAGGGACAATTTTACTGATACACATGAAAACAATTCCGAATCTGTTTTTGAAATTCAGTTTGGAGATCAAAGAAAAGGTGGAACAGGAGAAGATCAAAATGCTGCACTTTCCAGTAACCGTAGTCAGTTTTTTGCACCAAGAGGAATTGGATGGTCTGACGGTCAGGCTCGTTTCTGGTTAGTAAATGCTTTCAAACAAGAAAAAAATAAGACTGGTAATCTTGATGATCGCTTAAGATGGACTTTATTTTATCCAAATTTATTAGCCGATTTTGGAGATAAAACGTACGGTAAAAATTGGGAATGGGGTGCAGATGAAGCTTGGTTCAGAAAAGGAAGCCGTGATTATTACAGAAATAATGAAGATTATTACAGCCAGGTAAATTACAGATTGGTTCGTTATGCTGATATTTTATTGCGTTATGCAGAAGTATTAAACGAAACAGGAAATACTGCCGGAGCTTATCAATATGTAGATCAGGTGAGAGCACGTGTAAACATGAATACTTTAGCGGTTGCTCATCCTGAAATTGGAAACGATCATGATAAATTTTTAGAAAGATTAAAAACAGAAAGAGTTTTAGAATTGGCTGGCGAAAGTGTTCGTTGGGAAGATTTAAAACGTTGGGGAGATTTAGATTCTCAGGCTGCTGTTGACAAAATTTCGCTTCGTGATCCTGATTTTAAAAACTTTAAAGTAGGTAAAAATCAAAGAATGCCAATACCGCAGGTTGATGTGGATAACAATCCAAACTTAGACCAAAACCCACAATATTAAAACTATTTTTTAAGGGAATCTGATCTTCAAATCAGATTCCCTTATCATAACGAACGATTGTTCATACTTAAGAAAATTTATAATGAGAAAGATAAAACTGTATCTAACTTTAATGTTGGCTGGACTAGTATTGTTCAGCTGTGACAAAAAAAGAGAAATCTGGACAAAAGAACAAGCTAATGAATGGTACGGAAAACAACCGTGGCTGGTAGGCGCAAATTATGCTCCGAGTACAGCCATTAATCAACTGGAAATGTGGCAGGCTGACAGCTTTGATCCCAAAAGAATTGATCAGGAATTAGGCTGGGCCGAAGGTATCGGGATGAATGTAATGCGTGTTTACCTGCACGATTTATTGCACAAACAAGATGCAGAAGGGCTTTATAAAAGAATGGACACTTTCCTTGAAATTGCAGACAAACATCATATCAAAATCTTATTTGTTTTGTTTGATTCCTGCTGGGATCCGTTTCCTGCTTTAGGCAAACAAAGAGCTCCAAAACCTTTTACGCACAATTCTGGCTGGGTACAAAGTCCGGGGCAAAAAGTGCTGAAAGATTCCTTGCAATATCCTCGCTTAGAGAAATATGTAAAAGAAACGATTTCGAAATTCAAAAAAGACGATCGTATTTTAGGTTGGGATGTCTGGAACGAACCGGATAATATGACTGGGCCTTCTTATGAAAAAGTCGAAATTAAGAACAAAGCCGATTTGATTTTACCGCTTTTAAGGAAAGTTTTTGTTTGGGCAAGAGAAAGTAAGCCTTCACAACCTTTAACCTCTGGAGTTTGGGTTGGAGATTGGAGTGATCCAAAGAAAATGCTGCCAATGCATAAACTGCAAATCGAGCAGTCTGATGTTATTTCGTTTCACAATTACAACACGCCACAGGATTTTGAAAAGGTAATTAAACAATTAAAACGTTACGGAAAACCTCTGATTTGCACAGAATACATGGCCAGACCAAATGGAAGTACGTTTGAAGGATTTTTGCCAATCGCCCAAAAATACAAAGTGGGTATGATCAACTGGGGACTGGTTGACGGAAAAACACAAACAAAATTTGCCTGGGACAGCTGGACTAAAAAATACGATGCAGATCCGGAAGTTTGGTTTCACGAAGTGTTTCATACCGACGGAACGCCATACATTAAAGCTGAAACGGATTTGATTAAAAAGATGACAGCTGAGGCTAATAAGAAGAATTAGATAATTATCTAATTGGCACATTCAAATAAAACCAATAATATGATAAAACGACTATATTTCTTAGTAGCAATTCTTATCGGATTTTCTGCGAAAGCGCAACAACCAGATCCGCCGGGACAAATTAAAGGAAATGAAAAACCTAAAAATGAAGCTTATCTTTTTGCGCACATGACGCATAACGATTACGGCAGATTGTATTATTCGGTTAGTTTGGATGGTTTGCATTGGGACAATTTAAATAACGGAAAACGAGTTTTTGAAGACTATAAAGGACATCCGGATATCTGCAAAGGTCCAGATGGTAAATATTACATTGCCGGAAACACAGGCGATGACGCAAAAAGCATTAACATTTGGGTTTCAGACGATTTAATTACCTGGAAAAAACATTCAGATTATACGCCCGATTTAAAAAGCACGCCAGATTATGCGAATGCTTTGCAGCGAATTGGCGCTCCAAAATTATATTACGACGCAGCTTCTGAAAAATTCATCATGACTTGGCACACTCCGCATCTGGACGGAACAAAAGAAGATCCGGAACGTTATTGGGCAAGCCAGAGAACGTTGTATGTTCTATCTAAAGATTTAAAAACTTTTGAAGGAACTCCAAAACGTTTATTCGATTGGGATATGGGAACGATTGATGTTTTTATCCGTAAAATCGGCGATTCCTACTACGCCGTGATCAAAGATGAAACCTATCCAACTTTGTATTGGACAACCGGAAAAACCATCCGAATTGCAAAATCGAAATCGCTTTTAGGACCGTATTCTTTGCCCCAACAATCTATAAGTCCAAATTTTAGGGAAGCGCCAATGTTGATTCCTTCTCCAGATGATAAAATTTGGTACATGTATTACGAACAATATCCTGGAGTTTCTTACGGATTATCAATTGCTGATAATTTAAACGGACCATGGTTTCAGGCTTCTGGCTACACTTTTTTTGCCGATTGGGACAAATACAGTTTCCCTGAAAAAGTACGCCACGGCTGCATGGTCACCATTTCGAGAAATGAATATGATAGTTTGGTGAAGAAATTTGGCTTGACCAAAACAGAATCAAAATCTAAAAAATAAATGAAAAATATAAATAATTTTTTGCTGGGATTAATGTTCATTCCGTTGCTTTCCTGCAGTGATTCTTCAAGCGATCCAGTTGTCGATGAACCTGTTGTTGTAACACCAATTGGATCAAAACCTGCATCAGAAGGCATCAGGATAGCTTGGGATTATACAACGATGACTCAAATTTCAGATAAAAACAGTACTGAATATAATGGTTACGCCAGATTAATTCAATTAGACAGCAAAAAATTAATGTGTACTTACGAATCTGGTGGTGCCATTTTAGTCAAAATCAGCGATGATTTGGGTGCAACCTGGAGTACGCCCATAAAAGTAATTTCAGGAACGGCTGCTGTGAATATGACAACGCCGGATATTTTGCAATTAAAAGACAATTCAATTTTGATTTGTTATAATCCAAGACCTATTGCAGGCAATACAGGTGGTGCAAAATTTTCTATAAACACCATAAAAAGTATTGACGGAGGATTAACCTGGATCGAAAATAAAGTTATTTATGAAGCGACTTCCGAATTTGAAAACGGCTGTTGGGAACCTTCAGCATTGCAAATTCCGAGTGGAGAAGTACAATTGTTTTTTTCGAATGAAAATGTATATAAAAGTTCAAATGAACAAAATATTTCATTGCTGCGTTCGACTGATAATGGTGCTACTTGGTCAGGAACACCTGAAATTGTAAGTTTTAGAGCTGGAAAAAGAGACGGAATGCCATCGCCGATTCTGTTGAAAAATCAAAATGAGATTGTTTTTTCAATAGAAGATAATGGTGTCGACAATCAGTTCAAACCTTATATCATTCGAAATACAATTTCAGAAAACTGGAAACAGACCGTTGATGCAGTAAGCAATAACAGAAATTATGCTTTAGCAGAAGAAATAAATAACGCTGTGTATGCAGGGGCGCCTTATTTGGCTCAATTAAGTACAGGAGAAGTTTTAATGTCTTATCAGGGAACGGAAAACAGAGCTTCAAACGACATTAATAATGCTGAAATGAAAGTCGTTATTGGAAACAACCAGGCTAAAAATTTCGATCGCAAATCAGTTCCGTTTTTAATTGGCGCTGGAAAATCGGGTTTATGGAATAGTATTTCTGTATTAGATGACGACACCATTATCGCGCTGACTACTACAAACTCGTTTGGGAATTCCTCTCAAATCTGGATGATTAAAGGCCATGTTTTGCCTGAAATAAATGCAGTAAATGCAACCGCTGTAATTGACGGACAAAGCAACGAAGCCGAATGGAAAAAGGCAAGTCCAGTTTTCATCGGCCAAAATGGAACAACGCAGCTTGAAGCAAATTTTAGTTTTGATACGTCATTTTTATATGTTTTTGCAAAAGTAAAAGACAGCGAGATTATTAATGTAAGCAATGTTGCCGATAGCGACGGTTTTAATCTGTATTTAGATCCTAAAAACCAGAATTTAATAGCACCTGGAAATTCAATTTTTAAATTGGAATTTGGACAGACAGCCACATTTTCAATCTCCGAAGGCGAAAACAGTACATGGAAAAAATCAGATAAAACGAAGGAAATTGTTTCAACAACAATAAAAACTGCAAATGGTTATCAGATTGAAGCTAAAATTCCGTGGAATTTATTAGGAGGAATGCCTGCCAAGCAAACGAGAATAGGCTGCAATATAGAATTAAGATCAAAAGGAGCAAGCAGTTATTTGGAAAATATTTCGAGCAATGTCGCTGACAAACCTTATTCGTGGTCGAGCATCAAATTGAAATAAGCATTAAAATATACGTGAACTAAAGTTCACATAAAGATTGGTTAGTTAAGTTAGTTTGTAATTGCCAGGCTATGTGGAGATGGCCTGGTAATTTATTTAAAAATTTAAAAACAGAAAAAATTATAATGAAAAACAAAATAATAGTGCTTCTTTTCCTGTTTTTAGGATATATAACAAATGCACAATGGAAGCCTCAGGGAGATAAAATCAAAACAAAATGGGCAGCACAGGTTGATCCGAACAAAACCTTACCTGAGTATCCCCGTCCGATTATGGAGCGTCGCCAATGGAAAAATTTGAATGGTTTGTGGAATTATGCCATTCAGGATTTAGGAAAAACGGCACCTTCAAAATATGATGGGCAAATTCTGGTTCCGTTTGCGGTTGAATCAAGCTTATCCGGCGTTATGAAACAAGTAGGAGCAGAGAAGGAACTTTGGTATTCCACCACTTTCAGCATAGATTCAGGCTGGAAAAAGAAAAACATTTTATTGCATTTTGGTGCTGTTGACTGGAAAACGGAAGTTTGGATAAACAACGTAAAAGTTGGCTCACACACAGGTGGTTATACTCCGTTTTCATTTGATATTACTCCTTTTGTTAAAAAAGGCAAAAATCAAAAACTGGTGGTAAAAGTTTGGGATCCTTCAAACGATGGACCACAACCAAGAGGCAAACAAGTTAAAAATCCGGAAGGAATCTGGTACACGCCCGTTACCGGAATTTGGCAAACGGTTTGGATCGAACCTGTAAACAAAAAAAGCATTACCAATTTAAAAACAACTCCAAATGTTGATCAAAATTCTATTAGCATAAAAGCTGATGTTGTTGGGGCGCAAGAAGGAGATATTATTGAAATTACTGTTTTTGACGGAGGAAAAGAAATCGCCAATGAAAAAGCAGTCGTCGGAGAAAATTTAGACATTACTTTAAATAATCTGAAATTATGGTCGCCGGAAAGTCCGTTTTTATATCAGACAAAAATCAGTTTAATCAGCAATGATAAAGTGATTGACGAAGTAAAAAGCTATTTTGCTATGCGAAAAATTTCATCAAAACGAGATGAATTTGGTATTATCAGAATGCAATTGAACAACAAAGATTATTTCCAGTTCGGCCCATTGGATCAGGGTTGGTGGCCGGATGGATTATATACAGCGCCAACAGACGAAGCTTTGAAATATGATATTATTAAAACAAAAGAATTAGGTTTTAATATGATTCGCAAACACGTAAAAGTAGAGCCGGAGCGCTGGTATACACATTGTGACGAATTAGGAATTTTGGTTTGGCAAGATATGCCAAGCGGCGACGAACAGCCAACCTGGCAAAACAAAACCTATTTTGAAGGAAACGAATTAAAAAGAACTGCAAAGTCTGAAGAAATTTATAAAAAGGAATGGGCAGCAATCATGGATCATTTGTATTCGTATCCAAGTATTGTCGTTTGGGTTCCGTTTAACGAAGCCTGGGGACAATTTAAAACAGTTGAAATTACAGAATGGACCAAAAATCATGATCCAAGCCGCTTAACAAATTCTTCAAGCGGAGGAAACCACTTCCAGACTGGAGATATTTTAGATTTGCACAATTATCCGGGACCGGAAATGTATTTATATGATGCAAGAAGAGTCACAGTTTTAGGCGAATATGGCGGAATAGGTTTGCCTCTTGAAGGACACTTATGGCGTGCCAATGACAATTGGGGATACGTAAAATTCAAAAATGAAAATGAAGTTACAGCAGAATATATCAAGTATGCACAAATTTTAAAAAACTACGTAAAATCAGGATTTTCGGCAGCGGTTTACACACAAACAACAGATGTTGAAGGTGAAGTAAACGGCTTTATGACCTACGATAGAAAAGTGGATAAAATGGACTTTAAAAAGGTTAAGGACATTAATACAGAAGTCATTAATGCCTTAAATCATAAATAAGTTTTAAACACATAGAAACATAGGATTTAGTGTTGAAAAAAGGAGATAAAAGAAACTAGTTTCCACACATAGCTGAGGGTGTTTCTACGTGAAGTAGCTTTGTCAAAGTTTAAAACTTTGACAAAGCTTACCGTAAAGCTATGTTTTTTCAAAAAAGTAAAACGCCTTTACAGACAAAGAAAAACTATGTCTATATGTGTTAAAAAAACACGCCAAAAAATAAAAATTAAAATTAAAATGAAAAAGTACCTAATTCTCTTTTTGCTGATGATTGTTTCTGCTGGATTTTCACAGCAAAAAACATTCTCAAATCCAATTTTACTTTCGGGTGCAGACCCTTACAGTACATATTATAAAGGTTTTTATTATTATACAAATACTTTAGGGAACAGATTGGTTTTGTGGAAAACAAAAGACTTATCTGATTTAAAAAATGCTGAAAGTAAAACGATTTGGGAAGCTCCAAAAGGAACGGATTATTCGGCAGAAATCTGGGCGCCGGAATTTCATATCATCAACGGAAAATGGTATGCGTATTTCGCTGCAGATAATGGGGATAACAATACACACAGAATGTATGTTTTGGAAAATAAAACCTCAGATCCGTTTAAAGGAAAATGGGACTTTAAGGGAAAAATTGCTGCAAAAACAGACAAATGGGCGATTGACGGAAACGTATTTGAATATAAAAAACAGCTGTACATGATTTGGGCAGGCTGGGCAGGCGACACAAATGGGCAGCAGAATATTTACATCGCCAAAATGAAAAATCCACTTGGAATTGAAGGCGATCGTGTTTTGATTTCGTCACCAACACACGGATGGGAAACCCACGGAGCATTGAATGATCCGGTTAATCCGCCTCAGGTAAATGTGAATGAAGGTCCGCAATTTTTACAAAAGGGAGATAAAATTTTTATAGTGTTTTCGGCCAGTGGTTGCTGGACAGATTTCTATGCTTTAGGATTATTAACTTTTAAAGGAGGAAACGATTTATTGAATGCTTCAGCCTGGGAAAAAGCTGCAGAACCAATTTTCAAACAATCGGACAAAAATAAAGTTTATGCTCCGGGGCATAATTCGTTTTTTAAATCTCCAGACGGAAAAGAAGACTGGATTTTATATCACGCCAATTCAAATCCGGGTGAGGGATGCGGAAATCAAAGATCACCAAGAATGCAAAAAATCAATTGGGATGCAAATGGTCTTCCGGTTTTGGGAGAACCTGTAAGCGAAGAAACAAAATTGGCTATTCCATCAAAATAATAAATAAAAATATGAACCAGAGGATGAGATTGCTTTCGCCCCGGCGAACAAATCTTCCTCGCAATGACATAAAAATGAAAAATATTCAAATAGCAGCGGTTGTTTTGCTGGCGCTTTTTCAATTTAGTTGTAAAGACAATAAAAAGGAAGTGAAACCTTCTGAAACAACATCAGAAATAAAAACAGATTCGGTTAAAGCCATTTTAGCAAATAAAAATTTCGACACCATAATGGAAGGCAAAAAAGTCAATTTGTATTGGATAGAAAATAAAGGCATAAAAGCTGCTTTTACCAATTACGGAGGAAGATTAATTGGACTTTGGGTTGCTGATAAAAACGGAAAACAAACGGATGTTGTAGTGGGAATGAACAGCGCAAAAGGTTTTAAGACTTCGACCGAGCCTTATTTTGGCGCAACAATCGGACGTGTTGGAAATCGTATCGCGAAAGGTCAGTTTACTTTAGAAGGAAAAAAATATCAGGTGCCTTTGAATAATGGCAAAAATGCTTTGCATGGCGGTATAAAAGGTTTTCAGGATGTGGTTTGGGATGTCAGTAAAACGAATGAAAACACATTGGTTTTTAGTTATGTTTCACCCTATGGAGAACAAGGTTTTCCCGGAAATTTAACGGTTAAAGTGACTTATACGCTTGAAGCAGATCAAACCATAAAAATGGAATATGAAGCCACGACAGATAAGACCACTTTAGTGAATTTGACCAATCATGCCTTTTTTAATTTGAATGGAGAAGGAAGTGGCTCAATATTAAATCACGAGCTTCAGATTTATGCGAATGAATTTACTCCGGTTGATGAAGGTTTGATTCCGTCAGGCGAATTAAAACCGGTTCAAAATACACCTTTTGATTTTACTTCAAAACACACCATTGGCGAACGAATTGAAACCAAAGACGAGCAGTTAAAATTCGGAAAAGGCTACGATCATAATTATGTTTTAAACGGATCTAAGAAAAACGGACTGAATCATGCCGCCACAATTTCGGGAGATAAATCAGGAATTACGCTGGATATTTATACACAAGAACCTGGATTACAATTCTACAGCGGAAACTTCATGCAATCTAAAAACACCTTTAAATCGGGTGCAAAAGATGATTTCAGAACTGCTTTTGCTTTAGAAACACAACATTTTCCAGATGCTCCAAATCAGCCAAAATTTGCACCGATAGTTTTAAAGCCAGGACAAAAATATCATACGGTTTCTTATTATCAGTTTTCGGCTAAATAATCATTTATCAATTTAAGATTATGAATGTTGTTCAAAAATATTACTGTTTTTTAATTACAGTTTTAAGCTTAACAGGATTAGAATCGAATGCACAACAAAACACATTTGTAAATCCGGTTTATAATAAAGATTTTGCAGATCCCACTGTGATTAAAGCGGCTGATGGCTATTATTATGCTTATGGAACCAATACAGTTTTAGACGGAAAAAATATTCATATTCAGGTTCTAAAATCTAAAAACTTGGTTGATTGGATTTTTATTGGAGATGCACTTCCTACAAAACCAAAATGGGCAGACAAAGATTTTTGGGCGCCGCATGTTTTGTACGATGCCAAATTGAAAACGTATTTTTTATATTATTCCGGAGAATCTGATAGTAAGGAAGGGAAGTGTTTAGGCGTTGCAACTTCAAAATTACCAAGTGGACCTTTTATCGATAAAGGAGAACCTTTGCTTTGCGGAAATGGTTTCATCAATATTGATCCAATGGCTTTTGATGATCCAAAAACAGGAAAAAAATTACTGTATTGGGGTTCTGGTTTTGAAGCTTTAAAAGTACGGGAACTTTCAGAAGATCGTTTGAGTTTTAAAACAGCAAGCAGCGTCAAAAAATTAGTTAATCAGATTATCAATAATGATCCGTCCAATTATCAAAATTTAGTTGAAGGAAGCTGGGTCACGTTTCATGACGGATTTTATTATCTGTATTATTCAGGTGATAATTGCTGTGGCGAAAAAGCCCATTATGCTGTTATGGTTGCCCGATCTAAAAATGCCGAAGGACCTTTTGAAACTTTGGCAGAAGCCGAAAAAACTTCAAACAGTGTAATTTTAAACAAGAATGATCAATGGATTGCGCCAGGACATAATTCAGTTGTAACCGATGAAAAAGGTCAGGAATGGATGGTTTATCATGCGATAGACTCAAAAAATCCAAATGGAGGACGCATTGTTCTGATTGATAAAATAAGCTATAAAAACGGATGGCCGATTGTAAATTCAGGAACGCCATCAAGTACAAATATGCTAAAACCTATAATAAAATGAGAAAAATATTAACGATGCTTAGTTCGCTGTGTATTTTCGTTTGTTGTTCGCAGGAAAATAATGCTTCAAAGACAACAGAACCGCAACTAAAAAATATTCTTTTAGCAGATCCAACAATCTTTTATGAGAACGGAAACTATTATTTATACGGCACTACTGGCGGTGACACGCCGTTAAACGGGCAAGGATTTATGGTATATACTTCGACAGATTTAAAAAAATGGAATGGTCCGGCAGGTTCTCAAAATGGACTGGCTTTGAAAAAAGGGGATTCTTTTGGCGATAAAGGATTTTGGGCGCCTCAGGTTTTAAAGTGTAAAAACATTTTTTATATGATTTATACGGCTAACGAAAATATTGCCATTGCGAGCAGTAATAGTCCGTTAGGGCCATTTAAAAACGAATCTCAAAAACCAATTATCGAAACAGGAAATCAAATTGATCCATTTATTTTTATTGATGAAGATGGAAAAAAATATTTGTATCATGTGCGATTAACAAACGGAAATCGAATTTTTGTTGCCGAAATAAACGATGATCTTCAAAGTATTAAACCAGAAACTTTGACGGAATGTATTTCCGGAACTTTACCTTGGGAAAACACACAAAATGTACCCTGGCCAGTTACAGAAGGGCCAACGGTGCTAAAACACGTTGGTCTGTATTATTTAATTTATTCGGCGAATGATTTTAGAAATCCTGATTATGCCGTTGGTTATGCAACAAGCAAAAGTCCGTACGGGCCTTGGGAAAAGGCAGTTGAAAGCCCAATTATTAGCAGAAAAAATGTAAAACAAAATGGTATTGGCCATGGTGATGTTTTTTGGGATAAAAACAAAAAAATGCATTATGTTTTACATACACATTTTAACGAAAGCACTGTTTCACCAAGGAAAACAGGAATAATTTTTATCGATTTTATTGACGATAAAATAAAAGTTGATAGTAAAAGTTTCAGATTTTTAAATTTGGAATAATCTTTTTATAAATTAAAAAGGTGACTATTTTTTTAACTTCATATTTGTTAATTAGATAACTTCTTGTTTTATTAATCAAAAAATGGATGAATGTTTGTTCATTTAAATATTATTAAGGCAAACCGTTTTGATATAATTGTTTTTAACATTAGGCCCCGATATTGCTTCTGGTAATTGAAGCACCTGTTGTTATTTCTATTCAAGGGATAAATGGAAATCTTTGAAACCAAAAAAGGCTTCTAAACAATCAAAATAATGTACTGCCTATACGGATGTTTGCGAGATTGAGTTTTAGTAGTTTATTGCCGAAGATAGGCTAGTAAAGGACTCTAAGTTTCGAACCTAAACTTGTTAGAGCTTGATTTTTCTGAATTTATAGTTTCCAAAAATAGCATTTGCCACGATTCTGCCACAAAACTCAAAGTATCGCTTTTTGTCTTAAGTAATGATATATAATATTGTATATTATGTGTACTTCAGCATTTTATCCTAATAGTACAAACCTAATTTCTGGAAATGAAATTAGCAAGTACATATAAAAGAAAAGACTAAAAACAGTAACCATTTTGTAAGGACAAATAATTCTGGTGTCAAATTAAACAACAATAACAAATTCATCGATATGAAGCTGAATGTAGCGTTTAATTTTATCAGCTTCCACATTCATAATTTTAAAGAACCCATTATCTAAAATATTAAACTCGGGATAATGATTATATATTTCAAAAATTTCGTGAGTAGTTATTGCTGTTTCAATTTCGATTTTCTTTAGAAAGTATATTTTTCTGGCCTGATCAATAATTGCTGCCAATTCTATTGCTCCCCATTTTTTTAATGTTTCAGAGAATTTGAATTCAAAAATGTAATTGCAGTGACTATTTTTGATTAGTTCTAAAAAACCGCCAGTTGTAATTTCACCATATAATATATTAAAAGCCATTAAGGTACGCTGTGCATCGGTAAGATCATGCTCTTCTATTTGGTTATCCAAAAGTTTATAATATTTAGAAATTAACTTAAAGAATAAATCCCATGTATCATCATTTATTAATTCTTCAATGTTAATGTGCGGTAATGTTTTTTTATCTGTTTTGTTTATATAAAATGTGTCTTTATCTTGTTTCATCATCGTTCGCATTACATATTTTAATAATACCTAGCAAAATTCTTATTTGTATACTCAAATATAATTAAATATTTGAGAGTATAATTATGGTTTTGTTTGTTTAACTAACTCAAAATAAATTTAATAAATTATATTTATTACTCTTTACCTTAATATTCAATAATTATTTATAAAGCCATTTATTCCTTTTTTACTTTGCTGGACAGACCTAATTCTTTCATATATTCATATACTGTGCTGCATGATATTTTATATCCCGCATTTTGGAGTTCTTTTGTAATTCTTGTACATCCATAACGCTCTTTAAAAGCAAAGAATATATATGTTATTTCTTTCTGTATTAGGCTTTTTCTTTTTTGCCTCTCTGTAATATATCCGCTCTTCCATCGTCTATAAGTACATCTGTGAATATCTAAAACTTCGCACATTAATCTAATAGAATATAGTTTTTCGTTGCTTGCCATGAAACAAAAAACCATGTGTCTCCCTTGATGAAGATATTTTCCGGCACTTTTTAAAATTTTAAATTTCAGATCTGATTTTTTAGTTTTTTTTTCAAACTCCTGAATTTTTTGTTTTTCAATATTCACCTTGACGTAGTTGTTTTCTGAGGTATCCCCAGTATTGAATTTTGCATATTCCCGACGCCAAGTGCTTAATGCGGCTGTATATATGCCCAGTTCCTTTTCTAGTTTTGCTAAACTTGTACTGTGTCTCTCATAACTCAAAAGCACTGCTTTTTCTTTGAAAGCAAAATCATATTTTTTTGGAGTTTTTCTCTTGATCATACTTAAATTTTATAAGAAGCTATGTCATTTTTATTATTGAAGAGCCAGTAAATTTTACATTTAATTAAAAAAATTACCATGGGGATTTCATATCTCTGTTTGTATTAAACTGCTCTATTGTTTTATAATTTAATGCAGAATGCATTCTGTTTTTGTTATACCAATTTTCGATAAATTCAAATATTTCCCCTCTCATGAGCTTTTGATTAATCAGTTCGCTTTTTCGATAGATTAGTTCCCTTTTTAATGAATTGAAAAAACTCTCGCAAACTGCATTGTCTATACTATTGCCCTTACGGCTCATACTTCTTATGCACTGGTAAGAATTGAGTTTACTCGTAAATGCTTTGTTGGCATATTGAACACCTCTGTCGGAGTGAAAAATTAATCCTTTTGAAACTGTACGGTTAACTATAGCCATCTCCCAGGCAGCTAAAGTAGTTCTCAAGGTGGAGAGGCGGGTACCTAAACTCCAGCCAATTATTTTCCTGTCATATAAGTCCATAATTATTGTAAGGTATAAAAAGCCTTTTTTAGTTTGAATATAGGTAATATCAGATACCCAGATTTTAGAGGGGGAATTTACTGTAAAGGCTCTATTTAGAACATTTGGAGAAATATAATGAGTATGTTTGGAATCGGTTGTTACTTTAAATTTTCTTTTTGCAATCTTACGCAATCCCAATTGTTTCATATATGTATTGACCATTCTGGGAGATATTGTATAGCCTTGAGCACTTAGTTCCTTTATAATTTTAGCTCTTCCGTAATATTTCTTATAATGTAAAAATATTGCTGCGATATTTTCTTTTAACAGAGCTATCTGCTGCTGTTTTTTTGGAATCCCTTTATATTTCCATGTAATATATGTTCCATTACATACGTTAAGCACTTTGCACATTTTGGCTATTGGATACTTTTTTTCGTTACTTTTAATGAATTGATAAAGCGCTAATTTTCCACTACAAAGATGCGGAGATGCATTTTTTAAAATCTCATACCGGAGTGCTGATTCTTTGGCTTTTTTTTCAAGCCCATAGGTAAATATGTCCTCAGGATGGACTCTTGCGTAACCGGATCCCAGAAAACTTCCAGCACCAAATCTCTGATATGTCTTGCGCCAACTGGTTAGAAGGCAAGGCGATATTCCGAGCTCATCTGCAAATTCTTTAAGACTACTTCTCTCAAAACTTAACTTTACGGCATCTATTTTGAAAATGCAATCGTATTTTTTGCGTTTTTCTGTCATAATTGAATACTTGTTGTTGTTTTAACTATCTGTCTTCCAATGTAGTAAATTAGTTTCTGTTTGAACAGTATTTGAAGATCTAAATTGATGGAACTTTATTTTCTTGAAGAGTATATTTTGTATTTTGATATTGGAGATAATTATTCTTTGTGGCTGCCCAATTTACAAATCCCAAAGTATTCGATTTTGTAGTTTTTCTATTAGGTGAGATTCTGTGGCTTTCCGGCGTTTTATAAATACTGTTAAGCAGATAGTTTACATTAAAAAACACTAATGAGAAATTAGTCTTTTTTTGTTTCGAGGATGTTATAAAGTTTCGAGCCTAAACCTTAAAGCCCTTGTCAGTATTGATTTTATAGTTTTGAAAGATTTTTCAGCCATGATTTTGCTGTAATAACTAACAATATTAATAATAGTTAAGACCAGCTTGACATCCTTAACTTTTTGTAGCAAATTAGTGAGCAATTCGATTATGTATGTTTTTTTAAAATATAGTGTTTTGAAAAATCACATAATGATATGGATTTGGGTGAATATTTCATAAATACAGTGCTTTTTTTTAGGGTATTTTTGTTTAAAAAATATTAATACAGGAAAATACTTTCAAATAATTATAAAATTCCAATATCTAAATTTACTGTTATCAGAAAGTTAAGAAAAAGTATTGAAAAAGATTGTGAAAAATCGGCAGAAAGTCTTGTAAATGCTGATTAACTGTGTACTTTTGCACCCGCTTTGAGAGACAAGCGAAACAAAAAGAAACACACGTTCGTAGACATATTG
>NZ_MUGV01000033.1:0-76618 GCF_002217275.1 Flavobacterium frigidimaris | reverse complement strand
AGCATCTGCTGGAATCGTTACGGCTTCAATTCCTGCAGGTTCAAATACGATTACTAAAGGATCTGTTGCAAACTTATTCTATATCAGTACACATTATACCGGGGGTACATTACGTATGGCTCAAGCAACAGAAGTCGTTGCAGAACCAGAAACTACGAAAGTGATTTTATATCCAAATCCGGTTGCTGATGTTTTATACCTTACTAAATCAACTCAAACTGTAGAAAAAGTTCAGGTTTATAATATGTCTGGTACATTAGTGAAAAGCGCCGGAAAAGATGCTGAAAGTATCGATTTAAGTAACCTTATTCAAGGAACATATCTAGTAAAAGTTTATACTAATGATGGTTCTTTCAATCAAACTATTCTTAAAAAGTAAAACTTATAAAACGGTTTTAAAAAATAAAAGGCTTCCAAATTTGGAAGCCTTTACTATATAATATGTTTTAAGATTTATTACAAATCGAATTTAATTCCTTGTGCCAAAGGTAAACTTGTAGTATAATTGATTGTATTTGTTTGACGACGCATGTATATTTTCCAGGCATCAGAACCAGATTCTCTTCCTCCGCCGGTTTCTTTTTCTCCTCCAAAAGCACCACCAATTTCAGCACCGGAAGTTCCAATGTTTACATTTGCAATTCCGCAATCTGATCCAACTACAGATAAAAATCTTTCCGCTTCACGCAAATTGTTTGTCATAATTGCAGAAGACAAACCTTGTCCCACTCCATTCTGAATTTCGATTGCATTATCAACTTCTCCTGAATATTTAATTAAGTATAAAACCGGAGCAAATGTTTCATGCTGCACGATTGCAAATGAATTTTCAGCTTCTGCAATAGCCGGTTTTACATAACAACCGCTTTCGTAACCTTCTCCTGAAAGCACTCCGCCTTCTACTAAAATTTTTCCACCTTCGGCAACCACTTTGTTTAATGCGATTGCATACATTTCTACTGCATGAGTATCGATAAGCGGTCCGACATGATTGTTTTCGTCAAGCGGATTTCCGATACGCAATTGCTTATATGCCGCCACTAAAGCATCTTTCACTTTATCGTAAATACTTTCATGAATAATTAAACGACGCGTTGAAGTACAACGTTGTCCTGCAGTTCCTACGGCTCCAAAAACAGCTCCAATAACCGTCATTTTAATATCGGCATCCGGAGTTACAATAATGGCATTGTTTCCGCCTAACTCTAATAATGATTTTCCTAAACGTCCCGCTACGGCCTGTGCAACAATTTTCCCCATTCGGGTTGAACCTGTTGCAGAAATTAAAGGTATACGGGCATCTTTTGTCATTAACTCCCCTATTTGATAATCACCATTAATCAAACATGAAATTCCTTCCGGAAGATTGTTTTCTTTGATCACCTGAGCAATGATATTTTGACATGCAATTCCGCATAAAGGGGTTTTTTCAGAAGGTTTCCAGACACAAACATCTCCGGAAATCCATGCTAAAGCCGTATTCCACGCCCATACAGCCACCGGAAAGTTAAACGCCGAAATAATCCCAACAACACCCAACGAATGATATTGCTCATACATACGGTGTCCTGGTCTTTCAGAATGCATGGTTAAGCCGTGCAATTGTCTTGATAAACCCACTGCAAAATCACAGATATCGATCATTTCCTGAACTTCTCCGTAACCTTCCTGCAATGATTTTCCCATTTCATAAGAAACCAATTTACCAAGGGCTTCTTTATTCTGACGTAATTTTTCTCCAAACTGGCGTACAATTTCGCCACGTTGTGGCGCAGGAATTAAACGAAATGTTTTGAATGCTTCCGTCGCTGAACGCAATACTTTTTCGTAATCTTCCTGTGTTGACATTTTTACCGAAGCAATCAATTTTCCGTCAACTGGGGAAAAACTATCCAGAATTTCTCCTGATGAAAAGTTTTGTAATCCTGTTGAAGTTCCGTCATTTATCAATTTGATGCCCAATTTATCCAGAGCTTCATTCATTCCAAATTGCGATGCTATTGTTGTCATTGTAACTTTTTTAGTTAAAATTGTTATATTTTTTTTTGTAAAGATATTATTTCGAGTTGAATTAAAATGCAATCAAAAAAGAAATAAATGACTTACCTTAATTTATTTGCTTTCTTCTTCTTAATTAATAAAGTTATTATTAGAAGCAAAAAAATACTTGTGCCAGACAAAATATAAATTAATAAATCCTTACGCTTTAAACTTTCTTGAAAAGAATTCTTTACCAGATCAATTTGATATTCTGTATTATTTTGAAATTTAATAATTGTTATTTCATTTCTCTTTTTAAGATCTTCTTTTTGCAAATCAGCTAGGTCATTCAATTCCTCTTCTGAAATATTATTCAATAAATTAGTTCTTGAACAAAGTGAACAATTAAGCATCTTGCTGTCTTCTTTCGCATAAATTAAATATTCATGACCTACATTAAAAATGAAATCACAACTTGCAGTATCAATATATAAAATCGTTCTATAATCTCTACCAGGGTAAAAAAATCCTTTGTACGACTTTTTTATTCTAACAGTAAATGCATACACTTTTTCTCCATAGCTTCCATAAAGCAAACTATCTACTTTGACAATTTTGCCAATAAAAACCTGACTTGCACTTTCCCAATTTTTTTTAATCGAAGATTTCTCTGCACAGTCACAGCAATAAACATTTGAAGTAAAAAAACTTATAAATAAGATTAGATATAGTTGTTTCATTTAGGGATGCCACTTTTATAGTTACAGTAAATTTAGGGTTAATTAACATCAATAAGTAGGGAACAAAGTAATTTATTCCTTTTAATTCATGAAATTTGCAATAACAAAATTATAAAAACATGTCCATTTTCAATCGAATACTAATCTGTTTACTTTTAATTACATCGAATGCTTTTTCTCAAAAAATACAAAAACCTTCTTTTCAGGTTGTCCCTTTAGGAGTTAAAGGCGGTATTGATGAAAAAAATCTATCAGCTTATTTATTGGCACCAATCAATACAAACGATTATATCAGTTTGGATGCCGGAACTATAAATGCCGGAATTGAAAAAGCCATTGAAAATAAAGTTTTCAAAGTTTCAACAAGCGACGTTCTGAGAAAATACATAAAAGGTTATTTCATTTCGCATGCGCATTTGGATCATGTTTCAGGATTGATTATTAATTCACCTGCCGATTCAGCTAAGACTGTTTATGCTACTAATAAATGTATGGAAATGATGGAAAACCATTATTTTAATGATCAGACATGGGCTAATTTTGGAGATATTGGTCCCGGAAAACCCTTGAAAAAATATCATTTCCAAACTTTAAATATTGGCGAAGAAACTCCTATCACCAATACTACAATGACGGTAAAAGCTTTTCCGTTAAGCCATGTCAATCCTTTTGAGAGTACAGCTTTTTTAATTAAAAATGGAGATGCTTATGCTTTATATTTAGGAGATACGGGACCTGATGCTGTTGAAAAAAGTACTTATTTGAAAGATTTATGGACCGCAATTGCACCCCTTATAAAAGCCAAACAACTAAAAGGAATTTTTATTGAAGTATCCTTCCCAAATGAACAACCCGATCAATTTTTATTTGGGCATTTGACTCCAAATTATTTAATGAAAGAACTTCATGTTTTAGAAGAGTTAGCTGGAAAAGGAACTTTGAAAGGTTTTAAAATTATTGTGACGCATTTGAAACCGCCAACTAAAAATATTGTAACGCTTAAAGAACAGATCAAAAATCAGAATGATTTAGGAGTGCAAATTATTTATCCGGAGCAAGGAAAACTTTTTGAGTTGTAGTTTTTTTTAGCCACAGATTTCACAGATTAAACGGATTTTTTTAAACGTCGAACCTCAATACTTCTTTTGAAAATGAGTGCCCTAGCCCTGATGGGAGGGAAAATCCTTTTGTGCCGGGGTTCGGCACAAAAGATTGGAAGGACAGCAGGAAATAGCTCCTTAAAATTAGTATTATTAAACTTTTCTAATTATTTCTTCGCCACAAATCTCGGATCAGATTCCATTACAGTTCCGCAATTGTCGCAGGTTCTTAAATCCTCAGAATTGTAGAAATGTTCAAAATGAGGCAGGAAATCTTTCTCGATATTATGCAGTTCAAAATACACTTCGTATAATTTATGATTGCATTTATCGCAATGCCAAAGCAATCCGTCAGTATAGCCTTGTCCGGCACGTTTACGCTCGATTACCAATCCAATTGAACCCGCTGAGCGAACCGGAGAATGAGGAATTTTAGCAGGATGCAGGTACATATCTCCAGCATTTAGCTCCATTTCTTTGCGTTCACCATCTTCCTGAATAACGACTTTTATGGTTCCTTCCAATTGATAAAAAAGCTCCTCGGTTTCATTGTAATGATAATCTTTTCGAGCATTTGGACCTGCAACTATCATCACAATATAATCGCCGGAATCAACATAAAGATTTTTATTTCCAACTGGTGGTTTTAATAAATGACGGTTTTCGTCGATCCATTTGGTAAGATTGAAAGGTTTTGCTATTGCCATTTTTTAAGATACTTGGTTTCTGAGTAGCTAAGTTAGTAAAAAGTATTCAGTCGCAGTCACAGTTTTCAGTGTGAAAAGAAAACTGTGACTGAAAACTGTGACTGCGACTATTTTATCTCTTTTATCAAATAAATATAAACAGGAAAGTGATCGCTAAAACCAACTTCTGTCTGACTATGTCGAAGCGGATATCCTTTGTATTGACCTGAAGTCTGAACCAAAAAAGATCGATTAAAAATACCTGCTTTCCAAAACATAAAAGTGGCGTAATCAGGTTTTATAACGGATTGTGTCATCATAATTTGGTCGAAAATGTCCCAGGAATCACGAAAAGCAATAGTTCCCATTCCTTTATTGGCCATTTCTTCAAACGGATTAAAAACACCAAACTCCGGAACTTCTGCCTTCTTTGCTTTTGCCCCTAAAGCTATTTTTACACTTTTATTAAACGGTCCATCATTTAAATCGCCCATTGTAAAAACTTTGGCATTTGGATTAATGCGCTGCAAGGAGTCGATAATCTTTCGATTTAATCTTCCGGCGGCTTCTCGAAATTGGCTCGAAGCTTTTTCTCCACCCGATCGCGACGGCCAGTGATTTACGATAATAGTTATTTCCTCACCTTCTAAAAATCCGGTAATTAAAAGCTGATCTCTGGTAAAAACACGATTATTATCCTTTGCTATTTCTCTTTTATCTTCAAGTTCATTATCAGGTTCTTCATTTTTATCTTCCTTTATTACAGCTTTCTTTTTATAAATTAATAATGGAATATTAGAAAATGAAGTTGGCTTGAAATATTTCTTTTGATACAGTAAAGCAACGTCGATTCCGCGTTTATCAGGTGAATCAAAGTGAATAATTCCGTAATCAAAAGGAAGCAGTTTGGGTTCTTTAATCAAATCTTCCAAAACTCCCCGATTTTCAATTTCAGAACCTCCAATAATTGTTGGGGCATTTGGATTTTCTGGTGTTCCAATTTCAGCAATAACTCTGGAAAGATTCTTTAATTTTTGATGGTATTTTTCTTCTGTCCAATGCTGTGCTCCTGTTGGCGTCCATTCGTCATCATTGGTATTGATATCATTATTCGTATCAAAAAGGTTTTCGAAATTGTAAAACGCAACCGTGTGGATGATGTATTTTTTGGACTGCGCCTGAAGCGAAATAGAAAACAGCATAATCAGATACAACCGGAATTTAATAATCTGCATAATTTAATTTTTTAGAATTCAATACTATGAAAAAATAATTGTAATTTGTAAGAAAATTCAAATAAAATATTTTTGCTATTTATTTGTTTATGCTAAAATCTCTTGTAACTTGCTTGCTTAATTTACGGCCTTTCCAAAAATGAAAAAATTGCTTTTCGTCCTTGTATTCTCTTTACTTTTCCAAATTTCTCATTCGCAAAAAAACAGTTCATTTGCTGACAGCATCAGAATAAAATATAAAATTCCAGAGCTAGCTTATGCCGTAGTTTCGTCAGATTCTATTTTAGAAATTCAGGCTTTGGGATATCAGCGCATCAATACCAATTTTAAAGCGAAACTGTCGGATAAATTTCGTTTGGGATCGATAACAAAAACAATTACCAGTTATTTGGCAACCGTTTTGGTGAAAGAAGGAAAAATTAAATGGGATACAAAATTTTTTGATTTGTATCCCGAATTAAAAGCAAAAAGCAACCCTGCTACTTATAATTATACTTTGCAGGATTTTATCACTTTTCGAGCCAACATTAATACTTGGTCTTACGGGAATGATACGCCAACGCAAAAAGAAATTAAAGGAAATAATCAGCAGCAGCGATATGAATTTATTGCCTGGTTTTTACAACAGGAGTCGTCAATTGCAGAAAAAAAAGATATTTATTGGTCCAATCCAAGTTATGTTGCCGCTGGACTTATGCTTGAAAAAGCAACCGGGAAAACGTATGAAAATTTAGTACAACAACTTGGGAAAAGTTTAAATATCGATTTTGATTTTGGTCAGCCGAATTTAAAAGATATTAATGAGCCTTGGGGACATGATGAAGATTTAAAACCTGAAGGACCGGCACTAAACTACAAACTAAACTGGCTTTCGTCGGCAGGAAATATAAATGTTAGTTTGCCGGATTATTGTAAATTTATCCAAATGCAACTTCGGGGTTTAGCAGGAAAATCTAAAATAGTTACGGCAAAAGAATTTAATAGGATGCATTACGGTTTGCCCGAATTTTCCTTTGGATGGAACTCAGAAATTAACGAAAAAAGCAAATTGTTGTATTCTTTTCACAACGGAAATCCCGGAACTTTTTTAACCAAAGTGTATCTTTGTGAAAGTATCAACAAAGCCTTTATCATTTTTGCAAATGTTCAGGCTGAGGAGCCAGACAAAGGATTAATGTTTTTACTTGACGAATTGCAAAAGAAATATGGCGGTTGAAACAATCGAAACCGATTTAAAAAATAATTTTATAATTTTAAGCGAACGAAAAAGGAAAATATGAAAAAGGAAAATATCCGTTACTTAAAGAAATTCTCTATACGCTATAAATTCGTATTTCTTATTTTTGCTTTGCAATCATTCACCTGTCAATCTCAACAAACCATGATCACACCACCTTATTTACAAAAAGGAGATACCATAGCACTTTTAGCAACTGCCCGAAAAAATATCGACGACAACCTTAAGCCTACTATAGATTTATTACATAGCTGGGGATTAGAAGCTGTTATTGGAAGCACAATTGGACTTGATTACAACCAATTAGCCGGAACAGATGAGCAACGTGCAGCTGATTTTCAGAAGCAATTGGACAATCCGAATATTAAGGCGATTTGGTGTGTTCGCGGTGGGTACGGAACTGTTAGAATGCTTGATTTATTAGACTTCACGAAATTCAAACAACATCCAAAATGGATTATTGGTTTTAGTGATGTTACGGTTTTACACAACCATTTAAATACAATGGGCTATAAATCGATTCATGGTGTAATGCCTGTAACGATTCCACGCGCAACTCCGGCAGCTATTAGTTCTATGAAAGCGAGTTTGTTTGGGGAGCCTTTATCTTACTCTGTTGGTCCGGACAAAATGAATCGTTTCGGAACAGCAACTGGTGAATTAGTGGGTGGAAATTTATCTATTTTGTACAGTTTGTTAGGATCTCCATCGGCTATAGACTGCAAGGACAAGATTTTATTTATAGAAGATTTAGATGAATATTTGTATCATATTGATCGTATGATGATGAATCTTCGTCGTAATGGCTGCATCGAGAGCCTGAAAGGAATTGTTGTTGGAGGAATGACAAAAATGAAAGACAATGAAGTTCCATGGGGTAAAAATGCTGTTGAAATTATAGACGATGTAACCAAAAAATATAATATTCCTGTAATCTTCAATTTTCCTGCGGGGCATATTCAGGACAATAGAGCTCTGATTATGGGAAATACTGTAACTATTGATGTAAATGCATCTGGAAGCACACTTACTTTTAAAAAGTAATATTCCTTCTCAATATTCTTTAAATAGGGATATCAAAATACCACATAAAATCACGCAAAGACGCAAAGTCGTAAAGTAAATTAAAACTTTGCGACTTTGCGTCTTTGCGTGAAATTACTAACACGCACAGCACAGCTGCCACTGAAAACTCAAAAAAATGGCTGAACACAATGAACTAGGAAAAGAAGGAGAAAAACTGGCCGCAAAATACCTTCAGGAAAATGGATATGAAATTCTAGATCGAAACTGGACTTTTCAAAAGGCTGAAATTGACATCATTGCACAAAAAGATAACTATTTGGCCATTGTTGAAGTTAAAACAAGATCGAGTTTAGATTTTGGAGATCCGCAGGATTTTGTAAAACCAAAAAAAATTCAATTACTCATAAAAGCAGTAAATGCCTACATAAACGATAGGGAAATGGATTTTGATGATGCAATGGAGGTTCGTTTTGACATCATTGCGATCCATAAAGACGGCGAAACATTTGCAATTGAACATCTTACCGACGCTTTTTATCATTTTTAACATAAATTTTTATTGTTATAATTGTAACAAATTGTTTTTTTATTTATATTTGCAAAGATTTATAACATCACTATTACACCAAACCAACACAATTACATTACAAAAAAAAAGAAAAAAAATTATGAAAACCGTTTCTTCTATCGTCGAAAATTACATCAAAACCAAGCCGTTTTTATTAAATGCATTATCTCTAGGAATAATTAATTTAACCTCCCTGTCCCGGAACATTATGACCGAGTTAGAAAGTGAATTTGGCAAAGAAGTAAAACAAGGCGCTGTTGTAATGTCTCTTAAAAGACTTACCGAAGAATTAGATTTTAAATTGAACCACAAAATCAATAAAGTAATCAAGAATATTGGTGAAATTACGGTTCGTTCTGAATTGACGGATTACACATTCGCAGCTTCAGAAACTGTTTTAAACAAACAAGCCGATTTAATTTCTGATATTAATGCTTTATCTGATATTTTTTATACTTCATCTCGTGGCGTAAATGAAACCAATATTGTTGTCAGCAGTAGTGTAAATCATTTGGTTGAAAAACACTTTATGCGCGAAAAACTGATTCAGAAATTAGATAATCTGGCTTCCATTACAGTAAAATTACCAAAAGAAAATATTGTAGTTCCTGGTATTTATTATTTCATTTTCCAACGTTTGGCTTGGGAAGGAATCATCATAAACGAGGTAATTTCAACTTCAAATGAATTTACCATTTTGGTAGGAGAAGATCAGGTTGATGTTGCTTTTAAAGTAATTAAAGATCTGAAAAACTAATTTTTATAAGCTACTAAGATTTTATTATACAATCCTTTTGTCTTTTCAAACAAGACAAAGGGATTTTTTTTTGCTTGTATTTTAATTTCTTTTCAAATTTTCATTTTCGCAAATAAGAATATTCTCAAAAGACAAATTCTAAATTAAATTACAATTTAGCAAAGTGTCAAAAATACACTTACTTGATAAAAAGCCACTTTCGGGCTGTTTTTACCTCATTCGTTCAAAAAATGTTAGAAAAATAAGAATTAAGTTTTTTTACATATCATTTGTTGCGAATAATATTTTTATATATTTGCTGTGAAGTCAAACAACAATCTTCTGTTTGACAGCCAAGTATAATTAGAATTAAATAAAAGACTAATTAAATTGCCAGAAACAAAAAACCATAGCGAACAATTACTAGTTAGTGAGCTCAAAAGTGGCAACGAAAAAGCATTTCGCCAACTTTTTGATCACTACTATCAAGATATCTATGGGTATAGCATTAGTCTTTTAAAATCGAAGGAGGCCGCCGAAGAAAATGTTCAGGATGTTTTTATGAAAGTATGGCAGCATCGCGAAAACCTAAATGCAGAACAATCGTTTAAAGCTTATATTTTTACCATTGCAAGAAATCAGGCTTTTAACACCCTAAATAAAGCTGCCAATGATTTGGCTCTTAAAGAAGCCGTTTTTTACGAAAGTCAAAAATCGCATGAATATGGCGACTATTCCATTCGCGAAGCCGATTGTAAAAAGCTTCGGAAACAGGCCATGAAGCAGCTCCCTCCAAAACGAAAGCAAATATTTAAAATGTCCCGAAAGAAAGGCATGAGTTACGAAGAAATAAGTCAGGAACTCGGCATCTCTATAAATACAGTGAGGAACCAAATGAGTAAAGCATTAGAATCAATGCGAGTCTTTTTTCACCTTCATGACGAAATTATCTAAACCAAAATAACCACAGACCATCAAAATCATCCTTTTCGGATGATTTTTTTTTGTTTAACCGCAAATTTAAAACTGACGCCGATCTTGTCATTTCGACGAAGGAGAAATCCTCGTGAGGAGCTCGACAAAGATTGGATTATTGTTGCGGAGTTACTTGCGAGGATTTCTCCTTCATCGAAATGACAAAAACTACGATTTTGCAAAAAAAATAAAAAAAATTTAAAAAATATTTTTAATGCAAAAAATCAGCAAAATCAGTACTTAACAAGCTTTTTCGCTTTCTGTAAATGTTAAAATTAAAAAATTTACAACGTTTGAGTAGTACTCAACTTCCTTTCAACTGTATTATATCAGAACCGGACCTAAAAAACAATTCGTAATGAATTCAAATTCTGAAATAAAAACCCTTTTACAAAAGTTTGTTTTAAACCAGTGTACACCTGAAGAAACAAATGAAGTAATTGCGTATTACAAAAAAAATCAACTTACAGACGATTTTCCGACTGTAGAAGACATTCAAAATCTTTTGGGCGAAATGCCAAAAATGAATCAGCAAACTGCCGATGATATTTTCTTAAACATTTTATCAGCATCAAAAGAAAATGAAACTACAATTGAATTACATCCAAAAAAATCAAATTTCAGAAAATACATTTCGATTGCCGCTTCGGTAGTTGTTTTATTAGGAATTGGGCTCGCTTATCAAAAAGGAGCTTTCAATACTAAAACAGAACCAAAATTCGATGTCAAAAGTACAGACATTGTCTTGCAGTTAGAAAATGGGAATGTTCAGATTATTTCTGAAAATAACAAAGTTGAAGTTAGAGATGCTGACGGAAATGTAGTGGCAAATCAGAACGGAAGTACAATTGTTTACGACAATAATTCTGATTTAGAGAAAGTAACTTATAATACTATTAAAATTCCATATGGTAAAAGATTTCAATTGCAATTGTCTGACGGTACGCTTGTTCATTTAAACTCCGGGACAACTTTAAAATATCCTGTGAAATTTATTGCTGGCGAAAACAGACAAGTGTTTTTAGATGGAGAAGCTTTTTTTGATGTTGCGAAAGATAAAAAGCATCCATTTATTGTTAATGCAGACAATTTGAATGTACGTGTTTTAGGAACTCATTTTAATGTTTCAAATTATCCTGAAGATGCTGTAACAGATGTTGTTTTGGTTGAAGGTTCAGTTGGAATGTACAACATAAACGAAGAATTTGATGCTGATAAAAATACGGTCCTAAAACCGGGTTACAAAGGAAGTTTTAATAAAGAAAATAACATGATTTTTACAAAACCTGTTATTACAGATATTTACACTTCATGGATCAATGGCGGACTGACTTTCAGAAATATGACTTTCAAAAACATTATTACCAAATTAGAAAGACGATACAACGTAACTATTGTAAATAAAAACGAAAAACTGGCAAATGAAAAATTCAATGCTAGTTTCAGTGATGAATCAATAGAAAAAGTAATGAGCTATTTTAATGACATTCATGGCATTAATTACACGATAAAAAACAATCAAATACTAATTAAATAACCACTAAAACCAATGAAAAAACATGATGAGAAAATACTAAAATAAAAAAATCGGAAAGAGCTGCGAACAATTTCCGATTAACTAAGTGATTGAATATAACGAATTAACTACAATCAATTAACAAAATTATGAAAAAAAAATCAAAGAATACTGGGTTTTTATACCGAGTGTTCCAAAATGACCTAAAATTGAAACTAACTACACTACTTATTTTGGTCGCCATGTTTAATATTAGAGGGAATACTTATGCCCAAAAAACAAAAGTAACCCTTGAATTAAACAATTCAACAATCGAAAAGGTTATTGAGACCATAGAACAAAAAACAGATTTCAGGTTTATTTACAAACTGAATGACATCGATTTAGATCGAACGATTTCAATTTCTGTAAAAGATCAGCCAATAAATATTGTTCTGGATAAACTTTTTAAAGGAACTCCAACTGAATTTAAAATTAGAGATACTCAAATCATTTTAAAAAAGCCAGAACTTAAAACTGAAGCTATTATATATCAAAAGCAAACGGTTTCGGGGATTATTACTGATGAAAACGGTTTGCCTTTGCCAGGAGCTTCTATTCTTGAAGAAGGAACAAGAAATGGTATGGTTACAGATTTTGACGGGAAATACAAAATTACTGTTGAAAGCAGTTCATCTGTAATTATAGTAACTTTTGTTGGATATAAAGAAAAAAAGGTCGTTGCCAACCAAAGTGTTATCAATATTCAACTTATTCCTGATGCTACAAACTTACAAGAAATTGTTGTGGTTGGTTATGGTTCTACAGCAAGAAAAGATGTTACCGGAGCTGTTTCTTCAATTGCTGCAAAAGACATGAATCAGGGTGCTATTTCAAATCCGTTATCATTGATTTCAGGAAAAGCTGCTGGTGTAAATATTACGCAAATAGGTAGCGAACCAGGTGCAGGACCTAGCGTTCGTATTAGAGGTATTTCTTCCTTAATTGGAGGAAATGATCCGCTAGTTGTTGTTGATGGAATTCAGGGAAATATGGATTTATTAAACCAGGTTCCGCCAAGCGAAATTGAAACGATAGATGTATTAAAAGATGCTTCTGCTACTGCAGTCTACGGTTCTAGAGGAGCGCCTGGAGTTATTATCGTAACTACTAAAAAGAATAAAGCCGGAAAAACAACGATGGAATATGTAGGATATACATCTATCGATTTTATTCCAAAAAAATTAGATATGCTTGATGCAGAGGAATGGTGGAAAACAGCCCAAAGTGTTGGTGTTCCTGCGTCTTCAAATCACGGTTCAAACACAAATTGGTACGGTCTTTTGACTCAAACCGGAATTACGCAAACACACACATTATCATTTGGTGGAGGAACAGATAAGTTTAATTACAGAGCGTCTATTACGGCTATTATGCAAGATGGAGTGGTAATTAATTCAAGCAATCAAAAATATATTGGTCGTCTTCAGGCAACACAATTGGCTCTTAATGACAAATTAAAATTAACTTTTAATTTAAATACAGGAGTCAATAATACAACAAGCAGTATTGGTAGTATAGGAACTGTAGCTTATATGTCAAATTTGATCACAAATGCATTATTGGCAAGACCAACAGATCCTGTTTTTAATACAGATGGAACTTACTTTACAGATTCAACCGTATTTCATTATTTAAATCCTTATGCAGCTGCTCAAGAAGTTACAAATGAAAAACAAGAGGATAATTTATTCGGAAGTTTAAAGGCAGATTTGGATTTAGGAAAAGGTTTTTCAGCAAACTGGTTTGGTAGCTGGAGAAAAACAAATTCAACTCAAGGATATTACATGCCGGCAGAATCAACAGATTCTAATGCAATTGAGCAAAATGGTTTTGCTAATATCGATAACAAAAGACAAAATGAAAAATTAACCAATTTAAGTGTTAACTATAAAAGAACTTTCGGAATCCATAGCTTTAATGCATTGGCTTTATACGAATGGCAAAGCCAAACTTATCAGGGTAATTATACTCAGGCAAGAGGTTTTATTAGTGATGAAGCTACTTACAATGCGCTTCAATTTGGTGACATGTCTAAGGTTAGAGCTTCAGATATCAGATCTTATAAAAATGACAGATCTTTAGTTTCTTATTTAGGAAGATTAAACTACTCTTTATTAGATCGTTATTTATTAACAGCAAGTATCAGACGAGATGGTTCATCTGTATTTGGTGCAAATAACAAATGGGGAAATTTCCCTTCAGCATCTGTGGCCTGGCAAATTAATAAAGAGTCATTTATGACTAATCAAAATTTGTTTAATGAATTAAAATTACGTGTTGGATATGGTGTAACGGGAAACCAACAAGGTCTTAATCCACAAACCTCTTTGCCATTGGTTGATAGCGCTGGAAATATTTATTTTGGAGGTTCTATTATCACTAATTTTACCATTTCTCAAAATGCAAATGCTGATTTGAAATGGGAAACAAAAAAACAAACTAACATCGGACTTGATTTTGGTCTTTTTGACAACAGATTAAGAGGTAGTGTCGATGTTTACGATTCTACTACAGATAATCTTTTATTTGACTATACTGTACCTCAGCCTCCTTATCCTTACAATAGAATTAAAGCCAATGTAGGAAGTATTTCAAACAAAGGTTTAGAGGTTGCTCTTGCTTATGATGTTATTAAAACTGAGAACAGCACATTAACATTGGCTGGAAACGTATCTTTCATGAAAAACGAAGTACTAAATTTAAGTGGAAGTATTAATGGTATTCCTTTAAATACCGATTATATATCATGGGGAGCACCCAACTCTTTCTTAGTACAAGGACAACCAATTGGTTCCTTTTATATCTTAGAAAGTACAGGTAAAAATAGCCAGAATGTTGAAACAGTAAAAGATCGTGATGGAAACGGTCTTATCGATCAAGGTTTCAGAAGTCCAGATCGTTACAACGCAGGTTCAGCACTACCAACTTATACTTTTGCATTTAACCCATCTTACAGATATAAAAACTTTGACGCTTCTATGCTGTGGAGAGGTTCTGGAGGAAATAAAATTTACAATACACTTAATCAAAGGTTGAGTATGTTGGAAAATACTGGTAGTTCGAATGTCTTACAAAGTGCTGTTGAAAAAGGAATTTTTACATCTCCGTACGGATCTGATTTATGGTTAGAAGACGGTTCGTTCATACGTTTAGACAATGTTACTGCCGGATATACATTCCGTTTTACTGATAAGTATATAGATAACATACGTCTTTCACTTACAGGAAACAATTTACTGCTAATTACAGATTACACGGGTGTTGATCCTGAATTAAATGTAAGCGCAAGTGGCGATCCTGCAGATAATTTTGGTGCAGATAAAGGAATTTATCCACGTACAAGAAGTATTGCATTTGGTTTGACTGTAAAATTTAAATAGTAAAAAGAAATGAAAATTAAAAATATAGTAATAGCAGGAAGCGTATGTTTCCTAACCCTTTTTAGCTGTACTGATGTCAATGAAAATATATACGACAAATATCAACCAGACACTTTTTATGGAACTCCGGAGGGAGCCAATATTGCCCTTGCCAGTGTTTATGCAGAAATTCCAGGAGACTTTCAGCGTAAAGATGTGCCTGGTGTAGGTTATGCAGGAGCTGATAACGGATGGTATGACATGAACTGTATGTCTTCAGATGAGCAGGTAATCCCACATAGAAATGATGGTAACTGGCAACAAGATTTTGCCCGTTTGTACAAACATGAATGGCTGCCAAGTGACTTCATCATTAATAATACCTGGAACTGGTTGTACAAATCTATTTTCAATGCAAATTTAGCTGTTGAATTATTAGAAAAATCAAAGGCTGAACCTTCAAAAATTGCTGAAGCAAAAGTATTACGTGCTTTCTTTTATTATTTATTGATTGATGATTATGGTGATGTTCCTTTTTTCACAGACAACAACATTACTGTCGATAAAATTCCGCAATCAAGCCGTAAAGAAGTTTTTGCTTTTATTGTTAAAGAATTAACGCAAAACGTAGAAGCACTTTCTGTAACAAAAGGAGGAAATTATTACGGAAGATTTAATAAATGGGCTGGATATACTCTGCTTGCTAAAGTATATTTGAATGCACAGGTCTATACCGGAGAAGCAAAATGGAACGAATGTCTGGCTGCTTGTAACAAAGTAAGCGAAGGGGGTTTTGTACTACATTCAGGTGCAGCAAATGATGCTAGTCCTTTAGGAAATAAATATTACGAATTGTTTGGAGATGTACTTCCGGACGATGAAACTATTTTACCAATTTTCGCAACTCTTGATGTAGTTTCTCGTAATGTTTATGCCGTTCGTAGTGTATATGGTCCACAGGGTACAAATATGTTTGGGCTGGCTGGCTGGAATGGAACTATTGTTCCTACTGATTTCTTCCAAAAATATGCTGTAAATGATGTTCGTAGAAAGCAATTTTTATTTGGAGAACAACCTGGTGGATTTAATTATACTCTTGAAGTTGGTTCTTTAGACAATCCGGGAGCACCTCCTCAGGCAGGAGTTCGTAATGTTAAATTTTATCCTGCAGGAGTAAAATCTGGTGGAGGAGCTTCTAATGACTTTCCAATTTTCAGATATGCAGACGTAATCTTAATGATGGCAGAATGTAATGCACGTTTAGGAAATTCTGCTGCTGCAAAACCTTTTGTTGATCAAATCAGACAACGTGCAGGTTTAGACGCTTTGGCTACAAACCCAACTCTTGAGGATATTTACAACGAAAGAGGATTTGAATTAAACTGGGAAGGTCACAGAAGACAAGATATGATTCGTTTTGACAAATTTTTATTGGCAAACGAATTCAGACCAGCCTCTCCGTCTTACAGAAAATTGTTCCCGATTCCAACGTCTGCTTTAGATGCAAATCATGGTCTTAAACAAAACCCAGGTTACTAAAAACAAAAACTATTATGAAAAAACATATAAATAAATTATTCGTATTAGGCAGTTTGCTTTTTTTAGCTTCTTCCTGCGAAACTGAAGGACAACTAACAACATTAGCAACGGTAACTTTTCCTTCTTCGATTGAAGTTTCATCTAGTACAATTGTACTTAAAGAAGATACTTCAGAACAATCCGCTTTACTTGTTTCCTGGCCAAAAGTAACATATCCTATTGCTGCACCTGTAAGCTATGCTATACAATTTGATTTACCTACCGATATCACAGGAAGCGAAGCCTGGGCAAAATCGAAACGAGTTGACGTTGGAGAAGATGTTTTAAGCAAATCATTTACTGGTTTCGAATTGAATAAAATCGCCACAGACTTAGGGCTTAAACCGAATGTTGCAGGAGAATTAGTAATTCGTGTAGAATCTTCTATGGATCATAGAATTTATTCAGATCCTGTTACAATTAAAGTTACACCTTATCTGAAAACTGTTGTTATAGGCGAAATCTATATGCCGGGTAGTTATCAGGGATGGGCTGTAGAAACAGCTGCTGCTTTAACAGAAATTCAATTAGGAATTTATCAGGGTTACATGACTTTACCCGAAGGTGCAGGTCCTGGATTTAAATTAAATAAAGGAAGAAACTGGGCTCAATTTTACGGTGCAGGTGACACAAATGCTGATTTAAAAAACATGAGCGACACTGATTTTAGTCTACCGGGAGCAGGATCCTATCAAATAAAAGTAAATTTAAATACTTTAAAATGGAGTTCTACTCCATATGCATGGGGAATTGTTGGAACTTCTCAAGCTGGTGGTTGGGATAATAGTACTCCTATGAGCTATGATCATCAAACTAAAACATGGAAAATTACTACCAACTTAACTCCTGGAGCTTTAAAATTCAGACTAAACAACAGTTGGACTATTAATTACGGACCAGCAGATCCTTCAACAAACACTATCAATTTAGATAATGGAGGTGCTTATGACATTCCTGAAGCAGGACTTTACGAAGTTACTTTCAAAATTAATGAAACAGATCCTACTAGTACTGGTTACCCTAAAACTGCAACTTGTACTATAGTTAAAAAATAATCTATCATTATTAAAATAAGCTAGATTAGTTTGAGTGATACCTGCCTTTTTTGAGCGAAAGGCAGGATATCTTTAAACTTTGTACTTATTTAATCAAATTCAAAAAAATATGAAATCAAATATAAACATCATCTACACGCTGCTAATTACATTGGCTTTTATTTCGTGTAGTTCTTCAGATGACAATTCCACCCCTATTGCCCCTTCGCCTTATACACAATATGGCGCTTCATTTGACAAAATGCCAAAGAAAGAGGATGCAATAATTTATCAGGTAAACATTCGTGCATTCAGCCAGGCAGGAACTCTTAAAGGGGTTCAGGACAGGCTTACGCAAATTCAGGAACTAGGAGCAAATGTTGTCTACTTAATGCCTGTTTATCCAGTAGGAAAGGTAAAAGCTTCTGGAGAATTGGGTTCGCCTTACGCTGTGAAAGATTATAAAGCAGTAAATCCTGATTTTGGTACTTTGCAAGATCTTCAGGTTTTAGTTGAAGAAGCGCACAAAAAAAATATGGCGGTTATTCTTGATTGGGTTGCCAATCATACTTCGTGGGATAATGCCTGGATTACACAACATCCAAATTGGTATCAAAAAAATGATAAAGGAGAAATCATCATTCCTCCGGGAACAAATTACAATGATGTTGCGCAATTGGATTTCAATAATACTGAAATGAAAGACGCCATGATTGATGCTATGTCATATTGGGTTTACAATGCAAACATTGATGGTTTTAGATGTGATTATGCTGATTTAGTTCCACAAAATTTTTGGTCCGATGCGATCACAAAATTAAGAGTTATTAAAAAAAACCAAAACATCCTAATGCTTGCTGAAGGCACAAAAGTGAATCATTTTGCTTCTGGTTTTGATTATACATTTGGATTTAACTTTTTTACAGCTTTAGAAAAACTATTCAAAGAAAACAAACCTGCAACTACTATTCAGGAAGCAAACGCAGCTGAATATGCTAACAATTACGATCCTCAAAATAGAATTGTGAGATATACAAGTAATCACGATGTTAACCTTGCTGAAGGAACACCTTACGAACTTTTCGGAGGTAAACAAGGTTCTATTGCTGCGTTTGTTGTCGCTTCTTACATGAAATCTGTTCCAATGATTTACAACGGACAAGAAGTTGGTTATAATAAAAGAATCAATTATTTCGCAAAAACGCCAATCGACTGGACTACTGCGGATGCTTCTGTTTTAGCAGAATACAAAAAAATAATCGCTTTTAGAAATTCGAGCAATGCTATAAAAAAAGGAACTTATACTGGATATAGCAGTACTGAAATAAGCGCCTTTACAATGGTAAACGAAACAGAAAAAGTTTTGGTTCTTTCGAATCTAACAAGTTCAGCAGTTAAATATCTGGTTGCTCCTTCATTAAAAGGAACATGGAAAGATGCTTTTACCGGAACTTCCGTAACTGTTGGTGCCGACTTAACACTACAACCTTTTCAATATTTAGTCTTAAAAAACTAATATTAAAGCAATTTTTAAAATTAGATTTGCAAAAAACTAAATAACAATGAATTTTCAATCCCACAAAATGCCGCTTCAAATTCGTTTGAGCAAAAAACTAGCGCTTTTACTTTTTGTATGTGTGAATTCTTTATGGATTCAGGCACAGGAAATAACTTCGCCGGACAAAAATCTTTCCTTAAAATTTGAATTGAAAGAAGGCGGAATTCCGTCTTACCAATTATCATATAAACAAAAAGCAGTTATAAAACCAAGTTCTTTGGGTTTAGAACTTCAAAATATGCCTTCGTTTTTGGATGGTTTTACCGTTACAAATACAGCACAATCTTCTGTTGATGAAAGTTGGAATCCGGTTTTAGGTGAAGAAAAAACCATTCGTAATCATTATAACGAATTGGTTGTCACTTTAGCGCAAGCAAAAAATAACAACAGATATATTCGCATTCGTTTCCGTTTATTCAACGACGGATTAGGTTTTAGATATGAATTTCCAAAGCAAAATGACCTGAGTTATTTTGTGATAAAAGAAGAGCGTTCTGAATTTAATTTGGCTGGAAATCATAAAATTTTCTGGATTCCGGGAGATTATGATACCAATGAATATGCTTATACGACTTCAAAAATTTCTGAGATTCCTTCGTTGATGAAAAAAGCAACGATTGAAATCAATTCACAATGGCCAATAAAAGAACTTGCTGTCCAAACGCCATCAATGATGAAATCTGATGACGGTTTATACATCAACATTCACGAAGCTGGTTTAATCAATTATCCGGCAATGTATCTTGAAGTTGATGCCGTAAACAACAAAATGCGCAGTCATTTAGCGCCAGACGCAGTTGGTGCAAAAGGGTATATACAGACAGATGCCCAATCGCCTTGGAGAACTATTGTCGTTAGTGATAAAGCCACTGAAATCTTGGCTTCAAAATTAATTCTGAACCTCAACGAACCAACAAGTTATAAAGATGTTTCCTGGATCAAACCGGTAAAATTTATCGGGATTTGGTGGGAATATTTCGTAGCAGGAAGAAGTACGTGGGCTTTCGGAAAAGAAAACAACGTAAAGTTGACAGATGATTTCACCAAGCTTACGCCGAATGGAAAACACGGAGCTACAACAGAAAGAGCGAAAGAATATATTGATTTTGCTTCTAAAAATGGTTTCGATGCAATCCTTATTGAAGGATGGAACATTGGCTGGGAAGACTGGATCAACAACTGGAAAGAAGAAGTTTTTGATTACGTAACCGCTTACCCTGATTTTGATGTGAAAGCAGTTCATGCCTATGCGGCTTCTAAAGGAGTTAAAATTATCATGCACCATGAAACTTCAGGATCTGCTACGAATTACGAACGTCGTTTAGATCGTGCTTTTCAATTTATGAATGACAACGGTTACGATGCTGTAAAAACAGGATATGTAGGTAAAATTATTCCGCGTGGCGAACACCATGACGGACAATGGATGGTGAATCATTATATCAATGTAGCCAAACGTGCCGCCGATTATAAAATTATGATCGACAGTCACGAAGCGGTTCGACCAACAGGTTTAAACAGAACTTTCCCGAACTGGATTGCACAGGAATCTGCACGCGGAACGGAGTTTGAATCGATGGGAGGTTTAGCACCGGATCATACTACAATTTTACCATTTACAAGATTAATGGGAGGTCCAATGGACTATACGCCGGGAATTTTCCAAACTGATCTTTCGTATTACGGAACTGGAAGTACACAACGTGTCAACACAACTTTAGTAAAACAATTGGCATATTATGTTACGATGTACAGTCCGTTACAAATGGCGGCTGATATTCCGGGGAATTACGAGCGCTTTCCAGATGCTTTTCAGTTCATTAAAGATGTTGCTGTCGATTGGGACAACAGCTATATTTTAGAAGCTGAGCCAGGAGATTACATCACGATTGCCCGTAAAGCTAAAGAAAAAGATGCTTGGTTTGTGGGAGGAATCACAGACGAAAATGCGAGAATAGCCAACATTACTTTTGATTATTTACCTGCCGGAAAAAAATTCATTGCCACTATTTATGCTGATGCTAAAGAAGCCAACTGGGATAAAAATCCACAAAAATATACTGTCACAAAAGTTGTTATAACCTCAAAAACAATTTTAAAACAGTATTTGGCTCCAGGCGGTGGTGTTGCTATCAGCATCAAAGAAGGAAATACATCAGAATTAAAGGGATTGAAAAAATTATAGATCGTTACAAAATCTCCTTGTAACTAATTTTTCCACCACGAATTCACGAATTATTAATTTATATAAGATTAAAAAAATTCGTGAATTCGTGGCGAAAAAAAACTATTGCCCATTTTGGGCATATTAAAAACAAAAAACTTGAAAACTATTAACCACAAAATGTTTGTCAAATTTAAAACCCAATGCGAGTGAGAATGAATTTTAGTTAGAGATGCTGACAAGCATGCAAAAAACCGAAATTATGAAAATCAAAATTACCACTAGATTATTTCATTTCACGAAAACAATAGTCTGTTTTCTATTACTATTTGCAAGTTCAGTGTATGCGCAAGATCCCGCTCAGTACGGCACACCTTATACAGGAGTTCCTGACCCACGAGATGCAAATATTTATCAGGTTCACATTCGTCCCCATAGTGCTTCCGGAACTTTAGCCGCAGTTACTTCAGATTTGGACCGAATCAAATCACTTGGTATTAATGTACTTTATTTAATGCCTATTTACCCTTATGGAACCGATTCAAGGAGTTCAAACTCTCCCTATTGTATCAAAGATTACAAATCTGTAGGTTCTGAATATGGAACGCTAACAGATATGCGAAATCTGGTTGATGCGGCTCATGCCAAAGGTATGGCAGTAATGCTTGATATTGCTGTAAACGGAACCTCATGGGATCATCCCTGGACGGTATCTCACCCTGAATATTATCAAAGAACCGGAACAACCATTAATCAGTTGGCAAACTTTAGTGATATAGCCGCACTGGATCTTAACAATACTGCACTTCGCGCAGCAATGAAAGACGCCATGCGTTATTGGATTTTTGCAGCCAATATTGATGGGTATCGTTGCGATTTTGCCAATAATCCTCCTATTGATTTTTGGACAGAAATTATTAGCAATTTAAGAGGTATTACTTCTCATAACTTATTAATGCTTGCAGAAGGAGATCGTTTACAAAATTTTCAAGCCGGATTTGATATGAATTTTGGAGATAAGTGGTTTTATGATGCATTAAAAAATGTTGCAGGAGGAGGTCCGGTTTCTACAAGATTCCAAACCACCAATGACATGGAATATACCTATGCAACAGGAAGTCAGCAAGAAGTGAGATGGACTGCAAACCATGACTCAGAAAACAACAGTGATACTGCTCCTTTTACCGTATTTAAAAGTAATGCCGGAGTAGTAGCAAATTTCTTAGTTTCGGGTTATATGAAAGGGGTTCCTTTTTTAACCAGCGGCCAAGAGGTAGCCTTCAATCAGGTAATTCCATGGCCTTATACCACTGTAAAAATCAACTGGAGCAATACCGCTGCCACACCAGAATTTGCCAAAATTCTTAACTTTAGAAATAGCAGTGCAGCCATTCGTCGTGGTACAATGACTCCTTATGCAAGTGATGATATTTGTGCCTTTACAAAAACATTAGGAACAGAGAAAGTTATTGTGATGACCAATCTTAGAAATGCCAGTAAAACATTTGTGATTCCGGCAGCATTAGCAGGAAGCTATAAAGATGCCTATACTGGTGCTACAGTAACATTGGTTTCAGGAGCTACACAATCTTTCAATGCTTTTCAATATATTGTTTTAACTAATACAAATGTTGCTACTGTAGCTGTTACAGGCGTTTCGGTTAGTCCAACAACAGCGACTGTTGGTTTGGGATCTACGCAACAATTAACTGCAACTTTGGCTCCGGCAAATGCAACAAACCAAAACGTAACCTGGACATCAAGTAATACAGCGGTTGCAACCGTAAATACTTCTGGTTTAGTTACAGCAGTTGCTGCAGGAACAACTACTATTACAGTAAAAACTGTTGACGGAAACAAAACCGCAACTTCAGCTATAACAGTTGCGGCAATTCCAGTGGCTTCTGTAAGTGTTACACCAACTACGGCAAGTTTATACGCAGGAAATACGCAACAGCTTACAGCAACCGTTTTACCGGCAAATGCTACTAATAAAAATGTTACGTATAGTTCAAGCAATACTGCAATTGCAACTGTAAATTCTAGCGGACTTGTAACAGCAGTTTCAGCAGGAACAGCCAATATTACCACTACAACGCAAGATGGAAATAAAACCGCAGTTGCTGCAATTACAGTAAATCCAAATAGTAATTTTACTGTTTATTTCTACAAACCATCAAACTGGGGAACTGGAATTAAAATTTATTATTGGAGTGCTTTGCCAGCGGGAGTTTTAGCAAATGCAACCTGGCCGGGAGTTAATATGACGGATACAGGAAATGGCTGGTACAGTTATACGTTCACCAATGTAACGTCGACTAATTTAATTTTCAATGACGGAACCAGTCAAACTGCCGATTTAAGCCGAAACAAAACAGGCTGGTACATGAACAATACCTGGTATGATTCGAATCCAGGAACTGTTGTTGCGGTTACCGGAGTTACTTTATCGCCAACAACGGCAACTTTATTGGTTGGTGCAACACAACAACTAACACCAACAGTTGCGCCTGCAACAGCAACTAACAAAACTGTTAGTTATAGTTCAAGCAATACTGCCATCGCAACTGTAAATGCAACTGGATTAATAACTGCCATCGCAGCGGGTATTTCAACGATCACTGTAACAACGCAAGACGGAGCAAAAACAGCAACTTGTGCCGTAACTGTTAATGCAACAAATGTTGCGGTAACCAGTGTAAGTTTGAGTCCAGCTACAACTTCATTGGCTGTTGGCGGAACGCAACAATTGACACCGACAATTCTTCCTGCTAATGCAACAAACAAAAACGTTACTTACAGTTCAAGTAACACAGCTGTGGCAACTGTAAATACTTCAGGGTTAATTACAGCGGTTGCAAACGGAACTTCGACAATTACGGTTACAACTGTTGATGGCAGTAAAACAAGTACTTGCGCCGTAACGGTTTCAACTGCAACAGGAAATTATTACACGATCAAAAACAGATGGACCGGAGCTTATTTATCTGATGCCGGAGCAAATGTTGGTTACGGAACTACCGTTTCTGGCAACAATTACAAATGGCAAAAAATTGCTATAGATGCGACTTATTTTGTATTGAAGAATGTAGCAACCGGAGAATTGATTAATATTGAAGGTCAAACTGGAAGTGTTCAGTGTAATATTACCGATACAACATTTTGGAGTGCACAATGGTCAAGCGATTATATCGATGGAACATGGACAAGATTAAGAAACAGATGGCAGTCTGGAAACATTATTCATGTTGAAAACCAAACGGGTTCTGCACAATATGGCAATTCACAAGATGGTTGGTTTAGTGCACAGTGGCAACTAGAACCAACAACAGTTGGAACAGGTAAATCGGCTTTAAAAATTGATGCTGTTTCAGAAACTGATCAAGTAATCGGAATTTATCCGAATCCGGCGACTGACAGTGAATTTCATGTCTTAATGCCTGAATTACAAGCTGGAGATGTGGCTTCGATCACGGTTTCGGACATGAATGGAAGAACGGTTTTAACAGACAGACTTTTGACTTCAGGACAAATTAATCATCATTTAGCTTCGGGGATTTATATCGTAAATATTAATTCTAATGAATTTAATGTGTCGAAGAAACTGATTATTAAATAATGTTTTTTTTTGCCACGAATTCACGAATTAGTGTGAATTAATATTTTTAAAAAAGGAAATGCCGGATGAAAATTTCATCCGGCATTTTTATTTATTCTTTCAAAGCAACGTCAATAGAATTACTAAACCTCTCTTTTAGCCCCGATAGGACTGGAAATCCTTTTGTCCCGGGCTTCGGGACAAAAGATTACTTCACTAAATTTTAATTTTATTTGGAGTTCAGTGAACTTCGTTTGCAAGGGATAGCGGGACTGGTCGTCTTTTGAAACTTAATTCTTCTGCTTCTAAATAAAATTATTCTCCCAGCATTTCCATTAATTCTAAAGCTCTTTTGGTTGATTTTACATTGCAAAAACCCTGAAATATTTTAATCAAAACCCTTAATAGAAATCGTATATTTATGACTCATCTATAATATAAAAATGAAAAGATATCTTATATTGTTTTTGCTAACATTTCAATTAGTGTTTTCACAAGAAATCGCAAAATTAGAACCCTGTGAAGTTTGGCCTGCACATCCAGAAAAACCAACCAAAATGTATGTCTTTATTGGTAAGAAAATTAAAATTTGGGAATCTCCATCAAGTTACTGCAATGTTGGCGCTTTAACTTCTAGAGTTTTATCAAAATATCTGGTAGTTAAAAATATCTATGGCGATTTTAAAAAAGACACTATTCAATTTACAACCTACCCCCCCGCATTCAGCTCCACTTCAACAAAATTATAGTCCATTTAAAACTAGTTTTACCGAATACGATTATTGTTTGTTATACGTGCTAGAATACAAAGGAGAATTAATTCAAACAAGATATGTTTTTGATGATGTTTATATGACAAAAGAAGGTAAATGGGCATCTCCTTTAAAACCAAAAGGATTATACAATACAATCTTTACTGACCTTTTTACACCAAAAAAAATAAATTTCATAACTCCAATTGAGTTTGAATATCAAGATGTTTTTTTTAAACAAATCAAAGAAAATTTCCCTGAAGTCTATACTAAAATAAACGATGGAAAAATTACAGTAGAATATGGCTACTATATTGAAGATTTGTTTGAAATTAGAAAATCAGGGTTGTTAAAACAATATGATTACCTGATAAAATAATCTCTTATTCCTCTCCCAACATCTCCATCAATTCCAACGCTCGTTTAGTAGATTTTACATTTTCAAAAGTCAATAAAAGTCGTAAACCATTAGGCGTTTGTTTTTCTTTCATTTGACAAAGTGAGCTGTATTTTTGAACAAATTGTAAAACCTTTCTGAACTTAGAAGATTGATAATAATCTGACTGTTGATCGGAGACAAAATAGCCAATCATTTTGCCTTTTTTCATTACCAGTTTTTCGATTCCAATGTTGGTTGCAATCCATTTAATGCGTATACTGTTCATCAAGGCATTGGCACGCGGAGGCATTGGCCCGAAACGGTCAATTAATTTGTTTTGAAAAATAACCAGTTCTTCTTCATTTTTTACAGAACCCAACTCGTTGTATAAACTCAAACGCTCTGTAACATTATTGATGTATTCATCAGAAAATAACAATTCAAAATCGGTATCGATTTGTAAATCTTTTACGTATTCCTTCGTTTCAATATCGTTCTCTTCCGGATATAAATCTTTGAACTCGTTTTCCTTCAATTCTTCGATGGCTTCGTTCATGATTTTTTGGTAGGTATCAAAACCAATTTCGTTAATGAAACCGCTTTGTTCACCACCCAATAAATCTCCCGCACCACGAATTTCAAGATCTTTCATGGCGATGTTGAAACCACTTCCGAGTTCGCTGAATTGCTCCAAAGCCTGAATACGTTTTCTGGCATCTTCAGTCATAGAAGAATACGGCGGACAGATGAAATAACAGAATGCTTTTTTGTTGCTTCGCCCTACTCGCCCACGCATTTGATGCAGATCTGACAATCCGAAATTATTGGCGTTGTTGATGAAAATCGTGTTAGCATTTGGTACATCCAAACCACTTTCGATAATTGTGGTTGCTACCAAAACATCAAAATCGCCATTCATAAAACCTAACATTAATTCCTCAAGTTTCGCGCCTTCCATTTGCCCGTGACCAATTCCGACTCTGGCATTTGGCACCAAACGCTGAATCATTCCTGCTACTTCTTTTATATTTTCGATTCGGTTATTGATAAAGAAAACCTGTCCGTTTCGCTGAATTTCATACGAAATTGCGTCACGAATGATCTCTTCATTAAACCCAACCACATTTGTTTCTATCGGATATCTGTTTGGCGGAGGCGTTGTAATTACTGACAAATCGCGCGCTGCCATTAATGAAAACTGAAGTGTTCTCGGAATTGGCGTTGCGGTTAATGTCAAGGTATCAACATTTGCGGCAATCGTTTTTAATTTGTCTTTTACGTTTACACCAAACTTTTGTTCTTCATCGACAATCAACAAACCAAGATCTTTGAAAACGACATTTTTGTTGACCAATTGATGCGTTCCAATTACGATATCCAGTTTTCCTTCGGCTAAATCTTTTAAAGTTTGTGCTTTTTGTTTGGCAGTTCTGAATCGGTTTAAGTATCCAATCGAAACCGGCATATCTTTTAATCTTTCGGTAAAAGTTCTGTAATGTTGGTAGGCTAAAATAGTTGTTGGAACCAAAATGGCAACTTGCTTACTATTATCAACGGCTTTAAAAGCAGCACGAATCGCAACTTCTGTTTTCCCAAAACCTACGTCTCCACAAACCAAACGATCCATTGGGCGATCACTTTCCATGTCGGCTTTTACTTCTTGTGTCGATTTGGTTTGATCTGGTGTATCTTCATAAATAAACGAACTTTCTAATTCGTTTTGCAGATAACTGTCAGGTGCAAATTGAAAACCTTTTTCTAAACGGCGTTTTGCATAAAGCTGAATTAAGTTGAATGCAATATGTTTGACACGCGCTTTGGTTTTTTGTTTTAAAATTTTCCAGGCGTTCGATCCTAGTTTATAGATTTTTGGAGGTGTTCCGTCTTTTCCGTTGTATTTGGAGATTTTATGAAGCGAGTGAATGCTTACATACACAATATCATTATCGGCATAAACCAATTTTATGGCTTCCTGCGTTTTGCCTTCCACCTGAATTTTCTGCAAACCACCGAATTTTCCAATTCCGTGATCGATGTGGGTTACGTAATCGCCAACCGAAAGTGCCGTTAATTCTTTCAGCGTAATATTTTGCTTTTTAGAATAACCGTTTTTGATGTTGAATTTATGATAACGCTCAAAAATCTGGTGATCGGTATACGCCGTAATTTGATTTTCTTCGTCAATAAAACCTTGGTACAAAGGCAAAACTATCGTATGATATTGCTTTCTAATATTCTCTGAATTGGCTTCGTCTAAAGTTTCAAAAATATCGTGAAAACGTTTTGCCTGCGTTTCATTCGAACAAAAAAGGTAATTTTTATACCCGTTAAAATGATTTTCGCTCAAATTATTCAGCAACAAATCAAATTGTTTGTTGAAAGAAGGCTGTGGCTGAAAATGAAATTCAACCTTTTTAGTGGTTTTGAAAATTGATTTTGAGGCCAATTCTACTATCGAAAAATCCAAGGCCCGTTTGATAAACGAACTCTGATTTAAGAATAATTGTTCTGGAGTAGCGTGTTTTATTTCGCCTGAAAGTTTCTCAAAAGCTTCTTCCGCTCTTGCGAATTGTTTGTCTAACTGACTGAAAAGTCCGTCGGTATTTTGAATAAAAAGAACCGTTTTCTCTGAAATATAATCTAAGAAACTTTCGCGATTTTCCTGAAATACCTTGTTTTCGACATTCGGGATAATCGTGATTTTTTTATGCGTTTCTACAGATAATTGTGTCTCTACATCAAAACTTCTGATGCTGTCGACTTCGTTACCAAAAAACTCTATTCTATATGGATGATCATTCGAAAAAGAAAACACATCGACAATTCCTCCACGAACGGAAAATTCTCCCGGTTCTGTAATAAAATCAACTCTTTTGAATTCATATTCAAATAACACTTCGTTGATAAAATCGATCGAAATTTTATCGCTCAGTGCCACTTTCAAAGTGTTTTTATCCAATTGTTGTCGGGTTACTACTTTCTCAAAAAGCGCTTCCGGATAGGTAACAATTACGGCTGGTTTTTTACGTGAATTAATTCGGTTTAAAACCTCAGCGCGAAGCAAAACATTGGCGTTATCCGTTTCATCAACCTGATACGGGCGACGAAATGAAGCCGGATAAAACAACACATCCTGCTCGCCAATCATTTGTTCTAGATCGTTCAAATAATAAGCGGCTTCTTCTTTATTGTCTAAAACAATTAAAAAAGGCAATTCGGTTTTTTTGAAAACAGCACGAATTATAAAAGAAACTGCTGATCCCAACAAACCGCTAAGATGCATTTTTACCTGATTTTGCTCTAGTAATGGCGTGGCAATCTGCTCTGTTTTTGGCAGATTGTCGTAGGTGGTATATAAGGCGTTTTTACTCAACTTTAGGCGAATTTTGTATTGGCGGCACAGGTCCTGAATTTGGAATGGCGCGAGTCGTATCTAACATTTTTAAGAAATCAGCTTCTCCTTCTTCTTTTGGAATTTTATTTTTCTCAACAATCTTATCCATTTGTCTTTCTAAAGAAACCAGTTCTTTGTTGATTTCTCCAATTAAAAAAGTCACTTTTTCGTCTGGAATTGAACTCAAATGAATAAATAAATCCATCATTTTGACTTTCGTAATCAAAATAGAAATTCGGCTTTTTATTTGAGGCTGATTAAATTCTGCAGGAATATTATTGTTTAGTGCTATTGCTTTTTTTGAAATAGCAGTTGATTTTTTCTGAAATGCACCAATTGTCTTTCTTGGTTTTTCACCAATTTCTTTCAGAAATTCACGCCATTCATTCCACGCACTTACATTTTTCTCTGAAGCTTCATTAATTGGTTCGTCGATAAAAACCCAGGCTTTATTGATATTATTGAAGATTTTTTCATTCTTCTTTTCTTCTTTTGCGTTTTCAGCAAGACGTTTTTCATTATCATTTTGACATGAATTCAACGAAAAAATCAAAAGCAAAAAAAGAGATATTTTATATTTCATTTGGTAAAACATTAAGCTACAAAGTTACAAAGTAAATTTACAATTACGAATTCTGATTTTTGCTAAAGAATCTATAAATTAAGGTTGTTTTTTTGCTACTCCAGATCACTATCGGTATGACAAATTAAGAGACTTTATTTTGGGCCATTTATCAATAAAAATAATTTTAGCAGAGAATTTTCAAAGGCACAAAGACACATTCATGCAGGCACAAAGACACACCTCTGGAAAAGAGAATTATCCAACAAACAAACTTTTTCGTTATTGAATTTATAATTTATGATTCTAAAAAACGTATGTAATTGCGAAAACGTTATATTTGTATCTCTAAAAAAAACTACAAAATGAATCCAAAAATCTTGATCATTGGCGCTTGCGGTCAAATTGGGACAGAATTAACCCAGAAATTGCGTAAGTTATACGGAACAGAAAATGTAATCGCTTCTGACATCCGAAAATTAAATACTGACGTTGTAAATTCCGGTCCTTTTGAAGTGGTCAATGCTTTAGATTTTAACCAAATCGAACATCTTGTAGAAGTACATCAAATTACTGATATTTATTTAATGGCGGCACTTTTGTCTGCTACAGCCGAAAAAAATCCTGCATTTGCCTGGGATTTGAATATGAATTCGCTATTTCACGTTTTAAATTTAGCGAAAGCAAAAAAAATAAAAAAAATATTCTGGCCCTCCAGTATTGCGGTTTTTGGACCAACAACTCCAAAAGAGAACACTCCACAATATACGGTTATGGAACCATCTACAGTTTACGGAATTAGTAAACAAGCCGGTGAAAGATGGTGCGAATATTACCATAACATTTATGGAGTTGATGTTCGAAGTATCCGTTATCCTGGTTTAATTAGCTGGTCTACGCCTCCGGGTGGCGGAACTACCGATTATGCTGTTGATATTTTCTATAAGGCTATTGCCGATAAAAAATACGAGTGCTTTTTGTCATCAGAGACTAAAATGCCAATGATGTATATGGATGATGCCATTGATGCAACCATCAACATTATGAAAGCACCTATTGAAAAAATCAAAATACATTCGTCTTATAATTTGGCTGCAATGAGTTTTACACCAACTGAAATTGCTGCAGAAATTAAAAAACATATTCCGGAATTTGAGATTACGTACAATCCTGATTTCCGTCAAAAAATTGCTGACAGCTGGCCGGCCAGTATTGACGATACTGAAGCAAGAAAAGACTGGGACTGGAAACATACTTTCGATCTTGAAACTATGACTAAAGATATGCTGGAGCATTTGGGTTAAACTGAAATTGCCAAAATAATTTAAAGCGTGTTATTCTAAAGAAATTCCTTTAGGATAACACGCTTTTCTTTTTAAATATATTTTTAGACAAAAGTTATTGATTACATAATTTTCTTACTTTTGGTTGCGTTAGAATAATTTCAAATTTTATCTAAAATCATCAATCAATCACAAACAAAATGTTAATCAAATGACAAATTCTTATCATCCTCTCGAACAAAGCAAACGAACTGCTATTGTCGACATTCTTCGCGGCTGGGCTATTTTGGGCGTTGCTATTGGCAATTATTCTGGTCTTCCACACATTAGTTTGCCAAACGAAACCAATAGTCTATTATCTGAAATACTATCTAAATTCGATCAATTTTTTTTCTCTGGAAAATCCTGGACTTTATTAACCATTTTATTTGGTTATGGCTTTGCTATTTTAATTAATAATGTCACCGCAAAAGGCAAAAACCCTATTACCTTTTTTAGCTGGCGAATGCTTTTGCTATTCATTTTGGCTTTTATTCATTCTGCTTTTTGGTTTGGAGACATATTAAAAGATTATGCTTTTTTAGGACTTGTGTTGTTGCTTTTTTATAAATGTCAGGCAAAAACATTAGGTATTATTTCGGCTATACTTATTCTTAGTATTCCTTTTGTAATGGCTTATATCAAAAGCTTTAATTTTGAAAGGATAGACATTATTTCAAATCCTGAATACCTAAAACTCTATTATTCCGGAAACTGGCTCGACTTTTTTAAATTCAATCTATTAGCTTCTTTTTACCAACAAATCATTGCTCCTGGCTATGCAATAACGGCTCATATTGTTATGCTGGCTTGCATGCTTTTTGGTGTTATGCTTCAAAAAATAGAGTTTTTTAATCGTTTAAACGAAATGAAAAAGCTTTTAAAATATGTACTGATAAGCAGCTTAATTATTGCCGTTATAATTGGTATTGTTTTTTTCTTTGCCATTGAAAACAGAGCTGATTTTCTTAAATTTTTTCACCCTTATTTCTGGCTTATTTTAAGTACAATGGTTTTTATTGCAAGCGGAATTAGTTTATTATACATTAACGGTAAATTCAAAACCATCTTCAGCTATTTTGTTGCTGGTGGTAAAATGACCTTGACCAATTATATCACTCAAAATATTTTGGCTGCCTTTATTTTTTCTGGAATTGGTTTGGGAATCAAAGCTACAATGCCCTATTGGTTTTTCTTTGCACTAGCCGTTTTTGTCTTTACTCTTCAATTATTTATAAGCAAATGGTGGTTGTCTAAATACAATTACGGACCAATTGAATGGCTGTGGAGATGCGCCAGTTACAGGCAATGGTTTCCTTTTAAGAAAACACAATCTGAGGTTGCTACTGAAATGAAAATAGTATAATCTCACTTTTAGATAAAATTTGAAAAACAAAAAGCCCTTAAAAATAATTTTTTAAGGGCTTTTTTATGTAAAGAATATTTTAACTTATTTCACCTCAAAAACATTATTTGCAGGTTTTACATCTGCCATTAATCCGCTTGGATCAATTGTGATTTTTTTGATTGCTGTTTTCTTTTTGTCGATTGTAAAACTATAGTTGGATTGCGCCCATGCCCAATCCTCCAAAACAGTTCTTTTAACATTCGGGTTTGGATTTGGTTTGATGAAATTCATCATTCTTAACGGAATATAAAAAGTCTCAGAAGTTCCATCAGCATAGTCAACTTTTAAGTCGATAGGCATTGGCATTCTTCCAATTCTTTCTAACGTTACAGTCGTTTTTCCTGCGTTATCCGCTACGTCTTTGATTCCGTAATCAATCGTATTGGCGGTTTCAGCCCAATCAATTAAATACCAATCCAATTCAGCTCCGGAAACTCTCTCCGCTGTTCTTTTGATATCATTGGGAGTTGGGTGTTTGAATTTAAAATCGTGAAAATATCTTTTTAAAGTTGCATCTAAATTCTCCTGACCAATTACATAAACCAATTGCGATAAAAAGATACTTCCTTTTACATAAGATGAAATACTGTACGGTCTGTTTTCGTCGTAACGATCACCATGAGTTGTTTGCGGTTGTTCTTTACCAGAATTTACTAAACTGTAATAAGCAGCATAATTTCCTTTAAACGGGTTTTCTTCTTTTTTATCTCCTTTCAATTCATTCAAAGCACTGTCTTCGATGTAAGTTGTAAAACCTTCATCCATCCACGGGTGTTTTGATTCATTTGAAGCTAGAATATGCTGGAACCAAGAGTGTCCTAATTCGTGTGTTGCTGTTCCTAAAATTCCTTCAAGAGTTCCGCTTCCTAACATTAGAGTACACATTGCATACTCCATTCCACCGTCTCCGCCCTGAATAAATGAATATTGTTTGTATGGATAAGCTCCTACTCTGTGGTTATAATAATCCATTACTTTTACCATTAAAGGCTCTAATTGTTTCCAGTTTCCGGTAGTTTTTGGATCATTTTTATAGAAGAAATGCAAATCAACATCATTTGGTCCTTTTACAATATCGTGTGTATATTCTTTATCAGCAGCCCATGTAAAATCGTGAACATTTGGTGCAATAAAATGCCATGTCAAAGTTTTTGCTTTTTTTGGATAAACAACATTTACACCAGCATCTTCATAACCATGACCAATGGTGTTTTTATCCTGCAAATATCCAGAACCACCAATTGTGTACTCTTTGTCAATGGTAATTTTTACATCAAAATCTCCCCAAACTCCGTGAAATTCTCTCGCGATATACGGATCAGCATGCCATCCTTCAAAATCAAATTCGGCTAATTTTGGGTACCATTGTGACATCGATAATTCGACACCTTCTTTATTATTCCTTCCTGAACGACGAACCTGAACCGGAACTTGTCCATCAAAATCTAAGGTGAAAGTTGTTTTAGAATTTGGCAAAATTGGTTTCGCTAAAGTCACTTCTAAAATTGTAGATGACGTTCTGGTTTGAGCCGTAACACCATCTTGTTTGAAATTAGTAATTTTTAAAAAACCAATTTCGTTTGGTTTTAAAGTTTCAATACGGCTTTGTTTTATCTCTTTGCCATCAGCATCTTTAATTTTGTTTACCATCCTTGCATCAGGATCTTTTATGGAGTGCAAACGTGCATCCATTTCGCTTCCTGGCTGAAAAGCATTTGGATATAAATGGTAAAATACTTTTCTTAAAGTATCAGGAGAATTATTGGTGTACACCAACTCTTGTTTTCCTTTGTACTGATAGTTTTTGACATCCATAGCAACCTCCATTTTGTAATCAACATGTTGTTGCCAATATGGGGCGTTTTGTGCAAATGCTGAGTTTAAACCAAAACTCAAAAAGGATAATAGTATAATTTTTCGCATCATTGTTTTAATAAAAATGGAAGAGTTGCCACTCTTCCATCGTGATTAGTATTTTATATTATTTATTTCTTCGACATCTTTTCAGCCATCAATAGAGCATTATACGCATTGACCATTTTAGCTGTTTTTGATGATTCAGCTGATGAAACTGCTACTGGTTCTGCATCTGGATTAGGATTTTCTCCCAAAACTATTTTTGAAGGAAGTGCAACTCCAGAATCCATCAAAATTTGTTTTACCTGATTGGCTTTCAATTTTGGATAATAAGAACGAATTAAGGCCGCAACTCCGGCAGCATTTGGTGATGCCATTGATGTTCCTTGCAAATATTTGTATTTATTATTCGGAACTGTTGCATAAATTTCCTCACCCGGAGCAAAAACATCTACATTGATTTTTCCGAAGTTCGAAAATGGCGCTACAACATTTTCTCCATACGTTTTATTGATCGCACCAATTGTAATTACGTTATCTGTAAACTCTTTTACGTTATCTTCAGAATCATTAGGATAATTGATGTTTTTTGTTTCATCGATATTGTATCCATCGTTACCTGCTGCATGAACAATTAAAACATCTTTTTTCTTAGCATATTTTAAAGCGTCATAAACCCATTGTTTGTGAGGAGAAAAACTTTTTCCGAAACTTCCGTTAATCACTTTTGCACCGTTATCAACAGCATAACGAATTGCCAATGCAATATCTTTATCATATTCATCTCCGTCTGGCACCGCTCTTACGGTCAAAATTTCAACGTTATTAGCGATTCCGTCTCCACCTAAATTATTACCACGAACTTGCGCGATAATTCCGGCTACGTGAGTTCCGTGAAGTGCTTCTTCTTTATCCGGACCAAAAACAACATTGTTTCCATAATGATCATTTTTGATGTCATCAGGATTATCGCCTACGATTTTTCTTCCGTCAAATTCTTTATTCAAATTATAATCTAACTCGCCATAAACTTGTTTTCTGTACTCTTCCAATTCCGCTTCAGGATCAAAAGTTGGCCCCGCATTGGTAAAAATTTGGGTCATGATCTTTTTGCTTTGACTAACTTTTGGATCTGTAGACGTGATCGTGCTTAAATCTTCAAGTTTATAAGTCGTTTTATTTAATTCTTTTTTAATCGTATTGTGAACCTCTAATAAAAAGTCTACTTGTTGTTTGTCTTTTATGGCTTTGTCATATCGCTCCGTATATTGTGCCAAAGCATTTTTATATTGGGCAGAACCATCATCTCCTTTTTTAACCACGCGTGTCATTTCAAGGTTTTCATGAACGGCATCGCCAAGGAAATTCCATCCGTGAACATCATCAATAAATCCGTTTTTATCATCATCAATTCCGTTTCCCGGAATTTCTTTAGGATTTGTCCAAATCATGCCTTTCAAATCTTCGTGCTCAATATCAACACCTGAATCGACAATACCAACTATTACTTTTACACCTGTTTTCCCTTGCAATAATTCAGCATAAGCCTTATCAACACTCATTCCCGCTATAGTATCTTTTACCAGATCCAGATGGCTCCATCTTTTTAATTCATTTTCAGTAACCGGAGCTTTTTTTACAATTGCTAAAGGAGCAGTAATCGCTGTTTTAGGAGTTGAATTTTGTGCTTGTAGCGTTACACTACAACCTGCTAAAACAAGTAATGCAAAAGCAGATAAACTATTAGGTTTTATATGACTCATGTCTGTAATTAGGATAAAAGTTAAAATATGGGTCTAAATTATGATTTTTTGTTACATAATACTAACAGTTAACACTGTCTTATGACTATTTTGATTGTAATTTATGAAAATTCTGAATGCTGGCAAAACTATTTCTTATAAAGAATTAAAGCTATTTCTTACGTAAAAATTATAGCTCAAATTATTTCTTTGTGTTTATATTAATATAACACAGCCTTTACGTTTTCCCGTAAGGAAAGTCCGTTTAAAAATTGTACACTTGCGCGACCGAATCATAAACTTATTCTATGAAAACAAAACTACTCTTATTGCTGTTATTGGCAAATTTTTCGCTTTATGCGCAGATTAATTTGGTTCCGAATGGCGAATTTACTACCGCCAACGGATTGATACAAAATTGGACTATAGCGAATGTTGTTAATTCTAATTATGATTATACAACATCACAATATAGTGCGAGATTGTATTATTCAACCGTTTCTCCAAAAATTACTACTCTTGTTCCTATGAAAGCAGGAGTTACTTACACTATAAAGTATAAGTACAAATATGTTAGTAGTAATTATAGTGGTGACCATCCTATTTCGCTAAATATTTCCCAAACGGGAGCTGCAGCCACTTTGTCCAGCAGTACATTTGCTACAAACAATTTATGGACAGAAAAAGTAACTACTTTTACCGCAGATAAAGATTTATCATACAATTTATCGCTTTCTACTTTTAGTTTTGACAGCGCCTCTTATGAAGTTTTGATTGATGCAGTTCAAGTTTATGTTCAAGGTACAGAACAATACACAAAAATTCCTAATCTTAATTTTGAAAAAAGATTAATTGTGCTTGGTCTTGATTCTGGTGCTACTGATGGTCAGGTTCCAACAATAAACATCAATACTCTAACCTCTCTTAATGTTTCAAACAGCTCAATAAGTGATTTGAGTGGTATTGAAGATTTTACTGCGTTAACTACTTTAGATTGTAGCCAGACGGGTTTAACAAGTCTTGATCTTAGCAAAAATCCTAACTTGCTTAGATTGAACTGCGGGGGTAACTACAGTTTAAAAAACTTTGATGTAAGTAAAAATCCAAATTTGATTTTTCTAGACTGCGCTAATCTCAATTTATTGACGCTTAATCTAACTTCGAACACAGCCCTTCAATATCTTGAGGCCACAAATAACTATTTAACGACTTTAGACCTCTCAACCAATACAAGTCTTCTTGAATTACAACTTAGAGGTAATAAGTTAACCAGTTTAGATCTAACAAAAAACACAGCTCTGAAACAAGTAAGCTTTTCAGGCAACCTTATTAGTTCTTTGAACTTATCTACTAATACGGCATTAAAGGTCTTAGATGCCAGTTCAAATAAATTAACGAGCATTGATCTTTCAAAAAACAAATTATTAACAGATTTAACCATCTATGGAAATCAATTAACATCTTTGGATCTTAGCAGCAATAATGCTCTAATTACCTTGAACTGTAGTTCTAACAAGCTAAGTAGTCTGAATTTAAAAAATGGCAATAATGCCAACTTTTTATTAAGTCGTTCTATTGGTTACATTAATGTTAACGGTAATTCAATGGGTAGCTCTAATGATTCATCATTTGGAAGCAATCCACTAAGTTGTATTCAAGTTGATAATACTGCTTATTCTAATACGAACTGGTCTGCAATAAAAGACAAAGATGCTAATTTTACTTCTTTAGACTGTTCGCTTTCTACTCTTATTCCAGATTCAAAATTCGAAGATCAGTTGATGGCTTTAGGCATTGATACTGATGGAAAAAATGGTGCAGTTTTAAACTCCAGCATTAATATTGTTAGCACATTAGATGTTTCGGCAAAAGGAATTACTAACCTGGCAGGAATTGAAGGTTTTACTGCATTAACAAATTTAAATGCCTCTGGCAATGCATTAAAAAGATTGAATCTTTCTAAAAATACGGCATTGACAACTTTAAATACATCAAACAATCCAGCATTGACTTGTGTAGAAGTACCAGATCTTACTCTTGCTTCCAAATGGGTTGTTACCAAAGATGCAGCAACGGGCTTTAGTTTAGACTGTAATGTTTATACTCTAATTCCAGATCCTAAATTTGAAGATTATCTGATCTCCAGAAATATTGATAAAGATGGTAAAAACGGAAAAGTATTAACCGAAAATATTGATAAAATCACTATTATAAACATATACAACCTGGGTATTACTGACTTAACAGGAATCCAGGATTTTACTTCTTTACTTCAGCTACAAGGTTATGGCAATGCAGTAGAAACAGTAGATCTTTCTAAAAACATCGCTTTAACAAGCCTGGATCTTAGCAGTAACAAATTATCAAAGATTGAACTGTCAAAAAACACAGCATTAATTTCTATCGATTTAAGCAACAACCTTCTTTCAGAAATTAATCTGACTAATAATTTAAATCTAAAAACGCTACAATTTGGCAGAAACAACATAAGTAAAATTGACGTCTCTGCAAATACAAAACTGACTTATATTCTTGCAGACAATAACAAATTAACGTCTTTTGACATCTCAAAAAATCCCGACGTTTTTCAAGTTTGGTGTCAAGGAAATCAGATTAGAAATTTAGATTTCTCTAAGAATTCAAAAATTGTTCAGGTATTAGCTGATAATAACAGACTTGTAAATCTAAATTTCAAAAATGGGGCCAATACTTTAATAGATGTTTCATCAGGAAACAATGGAGGTTGGCGTTTTACAGGAAATCCGGATTTGAAATGTATACAAGTTGATAATGTTTCTTATTCTGATACAAATTGGTCTGCAAAAAAAGATGCATCAGCTACTTTCTCTTCAGTTGCTTGTCCGGTTGTAATACCTTATACTTTAATTCCTGATGCCAACTTTGAAGCTAAATTAATTGCTTTAGGCATTGATAAAGATGGCATAGCCGGAAAAGTTGAAACCATGAATATTGTTACTTTGACAAGTTTAAATGTATCAAAAAGTGGTATTACAGATTTAACAGGAATTCAGGATTTTACAGCTTTAACATCCTTAGACGCCAGCAATAACAACCTGGCAACAATCAATATTTCTAAAAATATTGACCTGAAAACATTGAATGTAAGCGAAAATAAACTGACTTCCCTTAATGTTGCGACTAACACGTCCTTAAACACTTTGAATTGTGCTTATAATGCGATTACCGCTTTAAATGTTACAAAAAACACAGAATTAAACAGTTTAAGCTGTAATTCTAATGCTATTGAGGCACTTGATGTTTTAAAAAATACGAAACTTACTTTGTTAAGTACTAGTTTTAATAAATTGCAATATTTAGATGTTTCAAAAAATACTCTTTTGAAAGAATTAGATTGTGCTTCTAACGATCTTTACAATCTTAATTTGAAAAACGGTAATAACGCAAACATGCAACGTATGATTTTTGGTAATTTCACCTTAAATCCACATTTAGTATGTATTGCAGTTGATGATGCCGCCTTTGCTGAAGCAAACTGGGTTGCAAAAGATGCCACAGCAACTTATTCATCAGAAGCTTGTCCGTTAAACGAACAGCAAACATTAATACCTGATCTAAGTTTTGAAAGAATATTAATTGCTAAAGGTTTAGATAAAGATGGTGAAAATGGAAAGGTTCGTACTGCAAGCATTTCAACATTAACATCTTTAACAGTAAATGATAGTAAGAATAAAGTTTCTGATTTAACAGGTATTCAGGATTTTAAAGCCCTGACTTCATTAACTGTAAATAATAACACTATTAAAACCATTGATCTTTCTAAAAACACAGGATTAATTAGTTTAGATCTTGCCTCTAATCAATTAACAGATATTGATTTATCAAACAATACTTTACTAAGCTCTTTTAGTATTGCAGGCAATCAATTAACAACGCTTGACGTTTCAAAAAATACAGAATTAAGCACTCTAAATATTGACCGCAATCAATTCACAACGGTAGAAGTTTCTAAAAACAGCAAATTATATCGTCTGGAAGTTGGTAGTAATAAATTGAACAATATCAATTTATCTCAAAACGCAAAATTGGAGTATCTATCTATTTATAGCAATTTACTAACTTCTTTAGATGTTTCAAATAATCCACTTTTAGGTGTATTAAATTGTTCTCAAAATCAGATCAACACTTTGGATTTGTCTAAAAACAATAAACTTTCTCAATTAAATGTGGCTGACAATAAACTATACAATCTGAATTTAAAAAATGGTGCTAATAGTTTAATAAACATCAATTATTCCAGTTTAAAAAGAAACCAGTACCTAACTTGTATTTCTGTTGACGATGTTACTTTTTCAAACGAAAAATGGAGTACAATCAAAGATGCAACATCAAACTTTTCATCGGAAATATGTCCAAATGGAGAGCCTTTTACACTAATTCCCGATGTTAATTTTGAAAACAAACTAATCGCTCTTGGAATTGACAAAGATGGTCCAAACGGAAAAGTAGCAACTTTTAGCATCGATACTGTAACTTCTCTTAATGTATCAAAAAGCAATATTACGGACCTGACCGGAATACAAAATTTTGCTGCATTGACTACGTTAGAAGCAGCTGATAATAAATTGACAAAAATTGATGTTTCAAAAAATCGAGTGCTGGCCAATTTAAATGTAAGTAAAAATCAATTGACTTCTCTTGATGTTTCTACAAACTACAGCTTAGTTAGTTTAAACTGCAGCGCAAATGCTATTACAACTTTAGGCGATCTTTCTGGTGTTACATCATTGACCAGTTTAAATTGCAGTAACAATGCGATTAAGACGTTAGACGTTTCAAGACTTATTCAATTAAACAATTTAAACTGTAGCACAAATGCTCTTACCGTTTTAAATACTTCTAAAAATACCAAATTAACGATCTTAAGTGCCAGCATCAATCAATTAGAAAATTTAGATATTTCTAAAAATATAGTATTAAAAGAAATTGATTGTGCATCTAATAATTTGTACAACTTAAACTTGAAAAACGGAAACAATGTGAACATGGAAAGAGTGTTTTTTGGAAACTTCACACAAAATCCAAACTTACTTTGTATTCAGGTAGATGATGCTGATTTCTCTACTAAAAACTGGATTGCAAAAGATGCAACGGCAACATATTCATCTGAAGCTTGTCCTGTAAACGGAAAATACACATTAATTCCTGATGTTAATTTTGAAAAATTATTAATTGCCAGAAATATAGATAAAGATGGTGAAAACGGAAAAGTGTTTACATCTAGTATTGCAAACATAACCAACCTGAATCTAAGTGACGCTGTATTGAAAGTTTCTGATTTAACAGGTCTTCAGGATTTTACTGCATTAGAAAATTTAGACATATCTAATGCTGGTTTAAAAACAGTAGACATTTCCAAAAACCTGAAATTAAAAACTTTATACGCTTATAGCAATGCTTTAACTACTTTGGATGTTTCTGCAAATGTGGCTTTAACTTATTTGTCTGTGTATAACAATCAGTTAACAACCTTAGATGTTTCTACAAATGTGGGTTTAACTAATTTGTCTGTGTACACTAACCAGCTAACAAATTTAAATGTTTCTAAAAATGTAGCTTTAACAAGTTTGGATGTGCATAATAATAAACTAACAAATTTAAATGTTTCTGCAAATGTGGCTTTAACGAATTTGTCTGTGTATACTAATCAGCTAACAAATTTAGATCTTTCTACAAATGTGGCTTTGACTACTTTGACTGCAAACAATAATCAGTTAACAACTTTAAATGTTTCAAAAAACATACTATTAACTAATTTAAATGTTTCTGCTAACCAATTAACAGCTATAGATTTTTCTAAATTAACAGCTTTAAAAGTATTAGATCTTTCTAAAAACAAATTAACAGCTGTAGATATAACAACAAATCCAGCCTTACTTGCTTTCTATGTTCAGGAAAATAATTTAACAAGTCTGAATTTAAGAAATGGTAAAAATACTTTATTGACAAATTATAACATTTCATTCAAAACAAACCCACAATTATTTTGTATACTTGTTGATGATGTAACTTTTGCTATTGCCAATTTTTCTGGAAATAAAGATGTTATCGCAACTTTTAATACAGAATGTACTGGAGAATTAACTTTACCTTCAAACAATTTTGCTATTGAAACTAAAGGAGAATCTTGTCTTGGTGAAAATAATGGAGAAATAAGCATTATAGCAAAATCAGCATTTGATTATGCTGCTACTATAAATGACAAGCCTTATACTTTTACAAACAATAACTTAAAAGTTACTGCTTTAACACCTGGAGTTTACAAAATCAAGATTAGCATTCCTAATATGATTTTCGAACAAAACTTTACTGTAACTATTGCAAAAGGGGGTACAATCGCCGGGAAATCTAGTATTGCATCTAAAAAAGTAGCTATCGAAATTACGGAAGGTACTGCACCATTTACTGTTTTTGTTGACGGAAATGAACAATTCCAAACTGTAGATTCTAATTTCTCTGTAGAACTTAGCGAAGGCGGATTAATCGAAGTGGCAACTGCAAAAGCCTGCGAAGGAGTTTATGCTAAAAAGATTAAGACATCAGAAATTTTAGGAACTGTTCTTTCTGCTTACCCGAATCCAACTAGTGGCAGTTTTGAGATTGAAATTCCAACTGACAAAAATGAAGTTACAATTGAACTTTACAATTTTGGTGGTCAGTTAGTTTCTAGCAAAACGTATGTTATCGAAAATGGAACTGCAAAACTAAATCTTGAAAATCAACCATCAGGAATTTACGCGGCCAAAATCTATTTGGAAACTCCAGAATATATTAAAATCATAAAAAAATAAAGATGAAGAATTTTATATACCTATCAATCATCACATTAATATTTACAGCTTGCGGCAGTGGCGGCGGAGATGATCCGGAACCTACACCTGTACCGGTACCTGTAAATACTGCACCAACAGTACCTGCATTAGCAAGTCCGGTGGACAACAAATTGTGTTTAGACAATACTGTTGTTTTTCAATGGAATCAATCAAGTGATACTGAAAAAGATGCCGTTGTTTATCAGATTCAGATAGCAAAAGACAATGGTTTTACTCAAATTGTATCCACTCTTGATGCTACATCAAACCTTACACATACAGCCACTTTAGATAAAAATACAGCTTATTACTGGAGAGTAAAAGCAACAGATGCTAAAGGGTTAGCAAGTGCTTATACAGCAACCTATAAATTTTATACTGCTGGTGTTGCTGTGGTCAATCACTTGCCATTTGCTCCGGCTTTAACGCAGCCAGTTATAAACAGTGTCTTAACCGGAACAAGCGCAACTTTAGGCTGGACTGCTTCTGATGTTGACACTGCAGATATTCTCTCTTATGATGTTTATTTTGGAACAGCTAATCCGCCAACTGTAAAAGTAAGCGACAACATAGCTACACTTTCTGCTACTGTTGTGGTTGAACCTACAAAACAATATTTTTGGAGAGTTGTTGTAAGAGACAATAAAGGTGGAGAAACAATTGGTCAAATCTGGAAGTTTAAAACCAATTAATGTTTTAAAGCATAATGTAGTTATAATACAAAAAATCCCATTTTCAATTAAATGAAAATGGGATTTTTTCATGAATATCCTTTTTGTAAAATATTATCCTTAACTTAGTTTTATAAGCTGATAACCAACAAACTAAACACAGCATATGAACAAAATTATTCTTTTCTTTTTCATTTTATTTTTTTTCAGAATGAGCGGCCAAACCGCCGATACTTTGGTATTGAAAAATAATGATGTTAAAATCAAAGAATTAAAAATAATTCATGAACAATGGACCGATACTTTAGTCCTGAAAAACAACGATGTTATCATTGGAAAAATAAAATCAATGAATAAAGGAGTTTTACAGATTGAGACCGACTACAGTAAATCTGATTTTAAACTGGAATGGAAAGAGGTAAAATTTATTTCTTCAAGCAGAACTCACATTATAAATTTAACGTCCGGGGTTTTAGTAAACGGAATTTTGTCCAAAAGCAAAACACCCAATAAATGCGAAATTAAAAATGTCGAAACACAAATTACAACCGAAGTCAACTTGAGAGATATCGTCTATATAAAACCCGTCGATGATAGTTTTTGGGACCGACTCGATGCCAGTTTTGATGTTGGAATAAAATTGACTAAAGCCGAGAATCTACAGCAATTAACAATAAATGTAAACTTAGGCTACACGGCAAAAAGATGGTTTGCCACCGGAATGTATAAACAAATTCAGTCTATTCAGGATAATAGCGAGCCCATTCGAAGAATTGACACAGATTTAAGTTACGTACACTTACTTCCCAAGGATTTTTTCATTCCATTATCAGTGACTACTTTATCTAATACAGAACAAGATATTCAGCTTCGAATACTTTCAAAAGCGGGTTACGGAAAATATATACTACGCGACAACAAAAAATATTGGGGTGTTGCGACCGGCTTATCATTTAATCACGAACGTTATTTTAACTCTAGCGAGGCTTATAAAAGTTTAGAACTTTATCTGGGAACTGACTTTAATCTTTATGATATTGGCGATTTTAGCATTCAGTCAAAAGTTAATGTTTTTCCTAGTATTACAGAAAGCAAAAGGGTCCGTACCGATTTTAACCTGGATACAAAATATGATCTGCCACTCGATTTCTTCATCAAGCTTTCATTTGTTTACAATTACGACAATAAACCAAAAAATGGCGCCGCTAAAGACGATTATGTATTTCAGACAACCTTTGGGTGGAAATTAGATTAAAGCACCTCTTCACAAGTTAAAACCTCTTTTAAACGTACTCCTTTTTCAGTATGTTCAACTGTTATAATTTGATTATGAGCATCGTGTTCTAAGAACAAATAATAATTTTTATCAGCTGCAGCATTTAGTAACTTTGCTTTTTCAGGCATAGTTAATAATGGCCGGGTATCATAACCCATTACATAAGGTAGCGGAATATGTCCGGCTGTAGCCAATAAATCAGCACAAAATACTATCATTTTATCTTTATATTGAATATGCGGAATCATTTGCTTCTCGGTATGACCATCAACATAATAAATTCCGAAATTCATTTCTTCAGAAAAGCCAAAATCAGCTTCAGGACGTTTAATAAAATTCAGTTGTCCGCTTTCTTGCATTGGCAAAATATTCTCTGATAAAAAAGAAGCTTTTTCTCTCGGATTTGGTTTCGTTGCCCATTCCCAATGATTTTCATTGGTCCAATATTTAGCGTTTTTAAATGCGGGTTCATATCCGGTTTTATCCGCATTCCATTGTACACTTCCTCCGCAATGATCAAAGTGCAAATGCGTCATAAAAACATCTGTAATATCATCCCGGTGAAAACCATATTTTGCCAATGATTTATCGATAGAATGTGATCCCCAAAGCGAATAATAACCAAAAAATTTCTCCGATTGTTTATCGCCCATTCCGGTATCAATCAAAATCAGGCGATTTTGATCTTCTATTAGCAGACAACGCGCTGCAATATCAATTAAATTGTTTGCGTCTGCAGGATTAGTTTTGTTCCAAATTGTTTTAGGAACGACACCAAACATAGCGCCTCCATCTAATTTAAAATTTCCGGATTCTATTGGGTAAAGTTTCATGAGAATAAATTTCTAATAGGAAAACAAATCTAGGAAATACAATTTCCTTATGCTAGAAATTTCCATTTAAAAATCTTTTAGAAGAATTTAATCCAGTGTGATCGAAGCGCTTCCAAAAATTTCTTGTTTGTCGAAAAAATTAACAAAATAAGTTCCCTTTGGAAAGTTACCTTCTTCAGAATTCAAAACTCCATAAACATTTGCAGGTTTTCCCTGAAAATCAACTGCCACAATAAAACTGTAAACCAAAGCTTTATCATTTCCAAATTCAATCAATTTATCTTCACCTAAAACTTTGTTTTTTTGATCCAAAACCTGAATGTAAAAAACTCTTTTTCCGGTTTTTGCAATCGAATTTCCATTAATTGTAAAACTTATTCTAAGTTTCTGAGCGTTTTTAGCTTTATCAGTTTCTAGTTCTTTTCCAGATTTTTTCTCGCGAAGTGCCACAACCTTAAAATTATTCATGGCTAATTTTGAAGCATCTTTTAAAGTTGATTCTAATTTTTTTTGCTTAGAAACTAATGTATCATTTTCGGCTTTTTGCTGATACATAACCACATTCTGACTCTCAATTTCAGTCAATAAATTCTTATTTTGAGATTTAAGTTTTTTAACTTCCAGTACATTGGAATTTAATGAATTTTTTAAGTCAGAAAGTTGTATTCTGTATAGCCCAATTTGTTGCGACGAAGGATTCTTTGATACTTTGATGATTTCCATCAAATTTTCAACATTCTTTTTCTCAATTTCTAACTGCTGCGATAATGATGTTTTTTCTAAAAGGGCAACATCATAAGCCAGTTTTAAAGTATTTAAAGAATCTAGTATGTCTTTTTGAGCAAGTTCAATCTCACTTAATATTACTGTATTTTGTTTTTTATCTGTTATATCTTTAGACAAATCAAAGTTAAGATCTGACTCCTTACTAAAAATATAAAATGTAGCACCTAATCCAAAAACAAATAATACTGCAAAAAGTGTTTTTACCAACCCATTTTTGTAATGTTTTTTCATAATTACCCATAATTTTGTGCAAAAATAATACTAATTCACTAGGTACAGCGAGTATAAATACGGTATTTTAACTTAAATGACATATTATTATGTATTTAAAAATAAAATGTGCCTTTTCTTTTAAATTCCGAAAAAAATGAATTTTGTTTACCCTAAAATAGAATTTTATAAAACAAAATAACTTCTATCTATTTTAACATTTGTTATAATAATGTGAAGCGTTATGGAAAAAGGTTTTTAAGTCGTATCTTTGCAGACAATTTCATTTGAACATTGAAACACAGCACTTTAAAAATGTAATAATTTCATTACTATTTTAATTGCAAATTAAAAATGAAAGAAAAAACAAATACCATAAACAATGATAAAAGTTTCTGATACAGCCAAAAAGAAAATCATCGACTTGATGAGTGATGATGGTTTTGATGCCGCACATGACTACGTACGTGTAGGTGTGAAAAGTGGCGGATGCTCTGGTTTGTCATATGATTTAAAATTTGACAAAACCAAAGGCGAAGACGATAAAATATTTGTAGACAATGACATAACAATTGCAGTTGAGAAAAAATCATTTCTATATTTAGCCGGAACAATTCTGGAATTTTCAGGAGGGCTAAACGGAAAAGGATTTGTATTCAATAATCCAAATGCAAGCAGAACTTGTGGTTGTGGAGAATCATTCTCTCTTTAAAATAATTAAATGATTGCAAAATTTAAAGATTTAAAAATTACAGAAGTGGTTTTATTTAAATCCCTCAATTTTGAAATCTTTCAATAAAAAAACAATGAGCAAATACACAGAAGACGATTTAAAAATCGAACTCGAAACTAAAGAATACGAATACGGATTTTATACTGATATAGAATCTGAGACGTTTCCTATTGGCTTAAACGAAGATATCGTAAGAGCTATTTCTCTTAAAAAAGAAGAACCGGAATGGATGACCGATTGGCGCATCGAGGCTTTTCGTGCCTGGAAAGAAATGATTGAGCCGGAATGGGCAAATGTTCATTACGTAAAACCAGACTTTCAGGCAATTTCCTATTATTCAGCTCCAAAACAAGTAGATCCAAACAAAACTTTGGATGATGTAGATCCGGAACTTTTAGAAATGTACAAAAAGTTAGGAATCTCTGTTGACGAACAAAAAATGATGAACAATGTCGCTATGGACATTGTGGTCGATTCTGTTTCTGTGGCTACTACTTTCAAGAAAACATTAGGAGAAAAAGGAATTATTTTCTGCCCGATTTCTGAAGCTATCAAAGAACATCCGGAATTAGTTCGTAAATATTTAGGAAGCGTTGTACCTCAAAAAGACAACTTCTATGCAGCATTAAACTCAGCAGTTTTCTCTGACGGAAGTTTCTGTTATATTCCAAAAGGCGTTCGTTGTCCCATGGAACTTTCAACATATTTTAGAATCAATCAGGCAGGAACAGGACAATTCGAAAGAACACTTGTTATTGCAGACGCTGGAAGCTACGTATCTTACCTTGAAGGTTGTACTGCTCCAAGTCGTGACGAAAATCAATTGCACGCTGCGGTGGTTGAATTAATCGCTTTGGATGATGCTGAAATTAAATATTCTACTGTTCAAAACTGGTTTCCTGGAAACAAAGAAGGAAAAGGTGGAGTTTATAACTTCGTAACCAAAAGAGGTTTATGCGAAACAAACGCTAAAATTTCATGGACACAAGTTGAAACAGGTTCTGCTGTAACCTGGAAATATCCTTCTTGTGTATTAAAAGGAGATAATTCGGTTGGAGAATTTTATTCTATTGCCGTTACCAATAATTACCAACAAGCAGATACCGGAACTAAAATGATTCATTTAGGAAAAAACACTAAATCGACTATTATTTCTAAAGGTATTTCGGCTGGTAAATCACAAAACAGTTACCGTGGATTAGTGCAAATTAGTGCGAGAGCAGATAATGCAAGAAACTTTTCGCAATGTGATTCTTTATTAATGGGTAACAATTGTGGAGCGCATACTTTCCCTTATATCGAAAGTAAAAATCCATCGGCTAAAATTGAGCACGAAGCAACTACAAGTAAAATTGGAGAAGATCAGGTTTTCTACTGTAACCAAAGAGGTATCCCAACTGAAAAAGCGATTGCCTTAATTGTAAACGGTTTCAGTAAAGATGTATTGAACAAACTGCCAATGGAATTTGCTGTTGAAGCTCAAAAATTATTAGAGATTTCTTTAGAAGGATCTGTTGGATAATTGAAAGATGGAAAGCAAAAAAGTCATCATTTTAGGTTCAGCCAGAAAAAACGGAAACACAACAAAAATTGTCGATGAAATTGCAAAAGAATCGGGAATTGATGTGATTGACTTAAGTGATTATAATATTTCTCATTATGATTACGAAAGCAAAAACAGAGAAGATGATTTTCTGCCTTTAATAAGAAGAATACTCGAAGAGTACGACACTTTAATTTTTGCAACGCCCATCTATTGGTATAATATGAGTGGAATTATGAAGGTTTTCTTTGATCGCTTTTCAGATTTAATCCGAATTGAAAAAGAAACCGGACGAAAGCTTAGAGGAAAGAAAATTGGTGTGATATCAAATTCACATGACAACGAAATTGAAGAGAGTTTTTACATTCCGTTCAAAAAAACAGCCGATTATTTAGGCATGGAATATTTAGGACATGCGCATTTTAATGCCAACATCCTAAACCAAACAACAAAAATAGAATTGACATTTATATAAAAATAAAAAAACAATGTTATCAATAAAAAACCTTCACGCCGGAATTGGTGATAAAGAAATCCTTAAAGGAATTAATATAGAAGTTAAAGCTGGCGAAGTACACGCTATCATGGGACCAAACGGTTCTGGAAAAAGTACACTTTCTGCCGTTATCGCAGGAAACGAAAACTACGAAGTTACTGACGGACAAGTTTTCCTTGACGGAGAAGATCTTGCTGATCTTGCTCCAGAAGAAAGAGCACACAAAGGAGTTTTCCTTTCGTTTCAATATCCTGTAGAAATTCCTGGAGTTAGTGTAACTAACTTTATGAAAACTGCAATCAACGAAACTCGTAAAGCAAATGGTCAGGCCGAAATGCCGGCTAACGAAATGCTAAAAGTAATTCGTGAGAAATCAGAATTATTAGAAATCGATCGTAAATTTTTATCTCGTTCTTTAAACGAAGGTTTTTCTGGAGGAGAGAAAAAAAGAAACGAGATTTTTCAAATGGCAATGTTAGAACCAAAATTAGCTATCCTTGACGAAACTGATTCTGGTCTTGATATCGACGCTTTAAGAATTGTAGCTAACGGAGTTAACAAATTAAAAAGCGAGAAAAACGCAATTATAGTTATCACGCACTACCAACGTTTGTTAGATTATATCGTTCCGGATTTCGTTCACGTTCTATACAACGGAAGAATCGTAAAATCTGGCGGAAAAGAACTGGCTTACGAATTGGAAGAAAAAGGATACGACTGGATTAAAGCGGAGAATTAATACAGTCTGAAAGTCTAAAGTCATAAAGTCAAAAGTTGGGCATGAGCAAATTTAGATCTTTTGAGGAAATAAATTCGTGGCAGAAATCCAGAATCTTCAATAAGAAAATATATTTAGTTACTGAAAATTCTAATTTCAAAAAAGACTTTGATTTCGTTAGACAAATAAGACGCGCATCACTTTCTATATCATCAAATATAGCAGAAGGTTTTGAGAGAAATACAGATAAAGAGTTTGTTTATTTTTTATATGTGGCCAAAGCATCTGCAGGAGAAGTAAGATCTCAATTATATTTAGCGTTTGATTTAGAATATATAATTAAAGAAGAATTTGAAATGCTTTTAGAATCGATAACTGAAATATCGAAATTATTAAGCGGTTTCATTAAATATTTGAGTCAAAAGTCATAAAGTCAAAAGTTGTAAAGTCTGTTTAGACTCAACTAAGTTTATGATTTTTTCACAAAAATAGTCGACAATCTAAAGTCTTTTGACTTTCGACTTTCGACTTTAAGACTAACAAGAACAATGGATTTAAAAGAAAAATTAGTATCGTCTTTTATGGCTTTTGAAGAGCGTGTCGATGTACATTCAGATTTGCATGACATTCGCACAAATGCCTTAAAAAACTTCGAAAATAAAGGTTTCCCAACCAAAAAAGAAGAAGCTTGGAAATATACATCGCTAAACGCCATCTTAAAAAATGACTTTACGGTTTTTCCAAAGGAAGAAAATGCAATCGAATTTAATCAGGTAAAAAAATACTTTTTACACGAGATAGATACTTATAAATTAGTATTTATTGATGGCGTTTTTAGTTCGCATTTGTCTTCTACTACGCATGACGGAATCGATGTTTGTTTGATGTCTTCGGCATTGACCAAGCCAAAATATAAAATGATTATTGATACTTACTTCAACAAAGTAGCAAGCAAAGACGAAAGTCTGACTTCGTTGAATACTGCTTTTGCAAGTGAAGGCGCTTTTATCAATATTCCAAAAAAGAAAGTAGCTGACAAACCAATTGAGATCATGTATTTCTCAACAGGAAATGAATCTGCTTTATTGGTACAGCCAAGAAATTTGATTATTGTGGGTGAGAATTCACATGTTCAAATTATCGAACGCCACCAAAGTTTGAATGAAAATCCGGTTTTAACCAATTCGGTTACTGAGATTTTTGCTCAAAAACGTGCGATTGTAGATCACTACAAAATTCAAAACGACAATCTTGAAGCGAATTTAATTGATAACACTTACGTTTCACAACAGCAAGAAAGTCATGTTTACGTACATACATTCTCTTTTGGAGGAAATCTGACTCGTAACAATTTGAACTTTTATCATTTTGGAGAAAGATTGACAAGTACTCTAAACGGAATCACAATCATTGGCGAAAAACAACACGTTGATCATTATACTTTGGTAAATCACGCAACACCAAATTGCGAAAGTTTCCAGGATTATAAAGGAATTTTCTCTGATCGTTCGACGGGAGTTTTCAACGGAAAAGTTTTGGTAGAAAAAGAAGCTCAAAAAACAAATGCTTTCCAAAAAAGCAATAATATTTTATTGAGCGACAAAGCAACTATCAATGCAAAACCACAATTAGAGATTTTTGCTGATGACGTAAAATGTTCTCACGGTTGTACTGTTGGACAATTAGACGAAACTGCAATGTTCTACATGCAATCACGTGGTATTCCTAAAAAAGAAGCTAAAGCTTTATTGATGTACGCATTCTCAAATGCCGTAATCGAAAGCATCAAAATACCGGAATTAAAACAAAGAATCACTAAAATCATTGCCATGAAATTGGGTGTGAATTTAGGATTTGATTTGTAAAAAATTCTATTCTTTAATAAATAAAAACCGATAAGCTTTTTGAAGTTTACCGGTTTTTGTTTTTATCTTTTTTCATTTGACCAATATGCAAATGATTGAGGAGGTGTTAAATTATAATCAGCCTTTAAACATTTAGGCTCTTCAAATTTATTTTTATTTTTTATTTGAATAGCAAAACCTTGCTGTCTATTTTCGAAATATTCGTAAAAATAATCTTCGGTTATCCCTGAATATTCTTTAGTTTTATCCCAAAGCTCTTTAAGGTCAAGATTAAATATTTTCTCTATTTCAAATTCTCCAATTACTTTTTGTACTGGTGAAGAAGCGTAAACCAAAACTGATGTTACATTTTGATTTTTGAAAATAGCTTTTCTAAACTCAAATTTTTTTGTCCCGTCAAATATTTTATTTGCATATTGGGGTTTAATTGATAGTACTACTTTCATAATTTATAATTTATAGGCAAATTTAATCAAATCATTAAACTGGTCATTAGTTATTTTAATAAATCCTCTTGGCATATTTAATATATCTGGAATAACTCCCAATCTATTTAAATCATCTAAAGTTGGTTTAGGGGTAGGCAAAGAATGCGCATACAAAAAGTTTACAATAAAAGGTCTATTATTCGGATATTTATCCCACCAACTAACTTTTAAATCTTCTTTTGCTATCATAGTTCGTCTATTACATGCATTAAAAAAATCTTCAAAAGATGTGAAATTGTTTTGAACACTTTCGACAATACATATACTGGTTACTGTACTAGAATATTTTTTGGGTGTAGTTTCTCCCATACGATATACGATTATTATATCTCCTGATTTTAATTGTCTATCTTGGGAATGAGAAATATAAACCTTACTAATTCTATTTCTATGAGGCTCATTTTCAGTATATTTCGTTTTATCCTCTTTTGTGTTAATACTGTCAGGAAAAAGTTCAGTGTGATATTGTGGTTCAATTTTAATTATATATTTATCAGTTTTTCTGGATAAGAAAGGGAAAGTAATTTTAGGATTTTTAATATTTACGGGTATATTTTTTCCAAATGATCTTGTATAAACTTTTTCTTCTCCATTCTGAGTCGTTTTTAGTCCGTAGAATATGAATCCCCATTCTTCAAGCATTTCTATTAGCTGTTCTTGTTCAGGTCTTTTAGTGAAAAGTGTAACATATATCTCCTCTACTCCATATTTTATCGAATTGTCAAAAATCGTTTTCAAGAATCTTTCGCCAATTTTATATCCGTTACTAGAAACTTTTAAAGTCCCAATTTTTAGACGCTTTTTAGGAATAAAAGTTGGAGTGATTTCTGAATAACTTTCACTATTTTTATTTTCTATTTTTACAAACAAGAATGCAGTTAAGTTGTTGTCACTATAACAAACGTAGCACTTTTCTTCAGCTTTGCGATTAAACCATTTATTAAACTCGGTATAATCCTCTCTAAAACTATCGAAAAAAGAGTCTTTAATATCAACTTCTGCAAAATCAACTCTCTTAACAGCCAATACTTTGTAATCAACTAACTCAGGATTCTCCGAAGTTACTTTTTCTAAGAAATTTTGAATTTTAAAAACTTTATCTGCTATACCTAATAAGTTAGCCTTCGTGTGAATTTTTTTATCTTCTGAAATTAAAAAATCAACTCGACCTTCATAAACTTCGTTTAGGATTTGAGTATCATTTATATCATTGTCTTTACTATCAATATTTTTGCTAACTTTTAATATTTCCAGACCTAAAGGAGCTTGATGTTTCAGTAAATTATAACTTTCAATCTTAATACTCATCGTATCAAGAGCATTTAGATCTTTATATCTTTCTAATTCTTCAAGTGTTAAAGGATGAATATATTTGGAGTATTTAAGATTATCAATCCATTTAAAAAGCTGACCAATTTCTGGTTTATATATTTTGTTTGCTTCCCTATGAATGATGATATTAGTGTCTAGTAAAATTTTCATCGAATATTTTCAATTAGTTGATTATAATTTCCGCCTCTTATTTCGATGTAAGGAATTGAATACTTATCTGAAAGATATTTTGCATATTCTATTTCCATTTCTTGCAAGTCATTAAGAATTTGAATACTATAAATTTTACTATCTCTCAACTCTAATCTTTTGGCAATTTTTTCAACATCATCAATTACAATTACTATTGCTTTTGGATTAATTTGATCAAAAGTATCTTCATCAATTCTGATTGGAAGTCCAGAAGAATTTAATAAGCAGAAATGCCCATCCAATAAATATTCTTTATCTTCTTCGATTAAATTTTCTAAGCCATAAATTAACCTTTCTTGAGTCGAAGAAATATTTTTGACTAATTTATTCTCTGATAAACTAATTTCATTCCACTTCAAAACTTCACTAGCAGTTATATGAATTAAGTCCGTTCTAGATGTTATTTCTTTACAAATAGTCCCTTTTCCAACTCCATGAATTCCACCAATAAAATATATATTTTCAAATAACCTCATAAATAGAAATTTCAAGCAATATACAAAAAGAAAGAAATATATTACAATTTATTTCTTCACACTCTCAATTATCCCTTTCAAAAACCCATTAAAATCAAATCCAGGCTCTTCTTCCTTCACTCCCATTCTCACAATTACCATATCCAAAGACGGAATAATGGCTACCATTTGTCCTTGATATCCACTGCAGTAAAACATATCTCGCGGCACATCCGGGAATTTTCCTCCGGCGTTTAGCCAAAACTGCGCTCCGTATTTTCCTTCTGAAGTATTTGTTGGTGTTGCGGTGTATTTTACCCAGCTTTCATCTAAGATTTGCTCTCCGTTCCAATTTCCTTTATGAAGGTATAATAATCCAAATTTTGACCAATCCCTTGGCGTTGCCCATCCGTAAGAGGAACCCACAAAAGTTCCTGACATATCTTGCTCGACAATCATCGAATTCATTCCGATTTTGTCAATTAGAGCACCGTACCAAAAATCAAGATATTCTTGCTGGGTTTTGAATTGGCTTCTTAAAATTCGGGATAATAAATTGGTCGTTCCAGAGGAGTAATACCAATGCGTGTTCGGTTTAAACTGAGCTGGCTTATCCATTTGCACTTTTCCCATATCTTCGGCCTGAAAAAGCATTTTTGTCGCATCACAAATTTTGGTGTAATTCTCCTCCCATTCTAAACCAGAATTCATATGAAGCAAATCGTTAATCGTGATAATTTTACGATCATCTTTTTGCCATTCTGCAATTGGAGCTGGTTTATAAATATCAATTTTTCCTTGTTTGGCTAAAACGCCAAAAGCCGAACTCGTAATACTTTTTGTCATCGACCATCCCAAAATTTTACTGTTTTTATTAAAACCAGTATCATATTTTTCGGCTATCAATTTATCTTTATACAAAACTACAACGGCACGTGTTCTCTTTGCTTTTCCTCCATTTTTATCGAATGAATTATCAACAGCACTTTTCAATTTTGCATAATCAACATTTGAAAACGTCGTATCTTTTGGTTCATTATTCCCGTAAGGAAAAGGAAGATTGTTAACCAATTTTGTTCTTTTCGGAAGCAAATAAGGTTTCGAAACATCAAAATCATCATTAATTAAAGTTGCTCCCAAACCTTCTCTATAAATAGCTTTTCTTTCTTTTAAACCATAAACAGAAGCTGTTGCAAACTTACCAGCATCATCGATTGAATTCTTAGCCAAATCAATCATATCGATATCATTGTCCGTTTTCTGAATCAACTCTAACGGTCGATTATCCATAAAATGACCAGAAGCGACACTTTTCGCAGAAAAACCAGAAATCAAATCCAGCTTTGGATAAGTAGTAAATCCGAAATACAAAAAGGCAAGAACCAAAACAAGAACAAGTAATTTGAGAAATTTTTTCATAAGACTGATAGCTATTTTTAATGCAATATAATTAATTTATGATCACGATATTATGATCTAATTTAGATTTCCGTTTCATATAATTTATAAAATCAAATCTAATTTTACGGAATCGGCATTTAAGCCTGCAATTGATGGCACTATAAAAGGAAATTATCGAATTGCCGTGGAAACAAATTTAGTTTTAGTACTTTTGTAGATAGAATTTTTCTAAATAAGACATGCTAGATATCCAAAAAATAAGAGCTGAATTTCCAATACTTTCACAAAAAGTAAACGGAAAACCATTGGTATATTTCGACAACGGTGCAACTTCACAAAAACCACAAATTGTAATCGATGCCGAAGTGAAATACTATCAGGAAATAAACGCCAACATTCATAGAGGTGTTCACACATTAAGTCAATTAGCTACCGATGCTTACGAGATTTCTCGTGGTAAAGTACAACAACATATTAATGCAAAATTTGCTCACGAAGTTCTTTTTACTTCAGGAACAACACACGGAATCAATTTAGTGACCAACGGTTTTGCTTCGATTTTAAAACCTGGCGACGAAGTAATTGTTTCTTCTTTAGAGCACCATAGTAATATTGTGCCTTGGCAAATGTTATGCGAAAAAACCGGAGCGACTTTAAAAGTGATTCCGATGAACGAAGACGGCGAATTGATTATGGAAGCTTTTGATGCTTTATTATCAGAAAAAACCAAAGTCGTAACCGTAAATCATATTTCGAATGCATTGGGAATCATCAATCCGATAAAATATATTATTGACAAAGCACACGCTGTTGGTGCGGCTGTTTTGATTGATGGTGCACAGGCTGTTCCGCATTTAAAACCTAATGTTCAGGAATTAGATTGTGATTTTTATGCTTTTTCAGGGCATAAAATGTGCGGTCCTACCGGAACCGGAATTTTATACGGAAAAGAAGAATGGTTAAACAAACTTCCTCCTTATCAAGGTGGAGGAGAAATGATCAAAGAAGTGACTTTTGAGAAAACGACTTACGCTGATCTTCCTCATAAATTTGAAGCAGGAACTCCAAATATCGCTGGTGGAATTGTTTTAGGAACTGCTATTGACTACTTAAACAATATTGGTTTCGAAAATATTCAACAATACGAAAACGAATTATTAGAACACGCTACAAAACGTTTATTAGAAATTGAAGGTTTACGAATTTACGGAACGGGGAAAAATAAAGCTTCTGTAGTTTCGTTTAATATTGATGGAATTCATCCTTATGACGTTGGTTCAATTATCGATAAATTAGGAATTGCTGTTCGTACAGGACATCATTGCGCGCAACCGATCATGAATTTCTTTTGTATACCGGGAACTATTCGTGCTTCTTTCTCTTTTTATAATACAAAAGAAGAAATTGACACTATGGTTGAAGCGGTGAAAAAGGCAAAAACCATGTTAAGCTAAAACACATTTATGAGAATACTATCTTTATTACTCCTGACGATTTTCTTCGGAACGAGCTGTTCAAGCCAAAAAATTGCGGATATGACAACAACACAGATAGAATATTCTGCCGTATCGCGGGGAGTTTATAAAAAGATCATTGTTCAGAATAAAATGGTTTCTATTACCAATGGCAGAGATGCTCAACCGGTAGAAAAGAAAATCGACGATGCAAAATGGAAACAGATTGCAACAGAATTTTCGAAAATAAACTTAGAAAGTATTCCAACTTTAAAAGCACCAACTGAAAAGCGATTTTATGATGGCGCGGCAATTGGAAATCTAACAATAATTCAGAATCAAAAAACATATCAGACGCAAGGTTTCGACAATGGTTTTCCTCCCAAGGAAATAGAAAAATTGGTAAATTTGCTGACTGATTTTGCTAAAGAATAATTATGACAATAAAAGAGATACAAAACGAAATAATAGACGAATTCTCCATGTTCGATGATTGGATGCAACGTTATGAATACATCATCGAATTAGGAAAAAGTCTTCCTATAATTAATGAAGAGTATAAAACTGAGGAGAATTTAATCAAAGGATGCCAATCGAAAGTTTGGTTACACGGAGAGCAAAAAGACGACAAAATTGTCTTTACTGCAGACAGTGATGCGATTTTAACGAAGGGAATAATCGCGATTTTAATCCGTGCTTTCTCGAATCAAAAAGCAGAAGACATCATAAATGCCGACACACAATTTATTGATGATATTGGTTTAAAAGAACATTTATCTGCAACACGTGCAAATGGTTTGGTTTCGATGATCAAAAACATCAAAATGTACGCTTTGGCTTTTAATGCTAAGAGTAATTAGTGCCGAATTTTTCACCATATAAGCGCATTTAAGAAATTATAAGCTTGTGTACGCTAGCTAATAAGTTAAAATATAAGAAAGGGGGTAAAATCCAACCTTTTAAAATGAACTTATATTACTTATATGGTGGAAAAAACAAAAAGTAAGTTTTATCTTTCTTTTTTATTTCTTATTATTGTTGAAAAAGCATAATGATAACGAAGAAATATTTGAAAGATTTAATTTATCAAGTTAATGGAGCAGCAATTGAGGTTCATAAAAATATTGGAGCAGGACTTTTAGAAAATATCTATCATCAATGCATGATCAAGGAATTATCTTTAAGAGGAATAAATTTTCGATCTGAGTTAGTGATTCCTGTTGAATACAAAGGCTTAGAATTAGAATCAGATTTAAGATGTGATTTGCTTATAGAAAATTGTTTAGTTTTTGAATTAAAAGCTGTTGATCAAATTATACCTGTTCATATTGCCAAATTGATGTCTTATATGAAACTTTTAAAATGCCCGATAGGATTAATGATAAACTTTAACGTTACAAATATTTATCACGAGGGTCAAAAAACATACGTCAACGAATTATATCGCTGGCTCGAAGAATAAAATTAAAATTAAACCATATAAGTAATATTAAGAGATATAAGCCCGTCGCTTAAATGATCTAAAACCATTTTATAGAGTTGCATAATAAGGCCCCTTTTTAAATGAACTTATATCACTTATATGGTGGAAAAAAAAACCAAAAAAAATGGAACAAGAAATTGACACAAACGAATTAGGAGAATCAATTGTAAGAGTTTTAAAAGGCATTTACGATCCGGAGATTCCTGTAGATATTTACGAATTAGGATTAATTTACGACGTCATGGTAAACACAGACTACGAAGTAAAAATCTTAATGACATTGACATCGCCAAACTGTCCGGTTGCGGAAAGTTTGCCAAGAGAGGTTGAAGAAAAAGTAAAAACAATCGAAAACATTAAAGATGTTGATGTTGAAATTACTTTCGATCCGCCGTGGAGTAAAGATTTAATGAGCGAAGAAGCAAAATTAGAATTAGGAATGCTTTAAAAAAGTATACAGTTTTCAGTCGCAGTTTTCAGTTTTTCACTGTGACATAATAAGTAATTTTAGTCTCAGTTTTCAATACTAAACTGAGACTGAAACTGAAAACTGAGACTGAGACTGAGACTGAGACTGAGACTGAAAACTGCGACTGAAAACTACATAAAATGGAAGAAATTATCAATAAAGTTGCCAATAGCGCATTAGAAGTATTTGATTTAGAAGATTACTATCCGAAGGGAATGCGCGTGCAAATTGACATTTCGCAATGGCTTTTAGAAGGATTTTTATTGAAAGAAAAAGACTTTAGAGAGCACCTAAAAAACCACGATTGGTCGCAATATCAAGATCAATATGTGGCTGTAAATTGTAGTACAGATGCAATTGTTCCTGCCTGGGCATTAATTTTAGTAGCGGTACAATTGGCGCCTTATGCCAAAAAAGTAGTGAATGGAACTATCGAAGATTTAGACGGAAGTTTATACGAAGAGATCTTAAAAAACATTGATTATTCAGCATACCAAAGCAAACCTGTCATTGTAAAAGGCTGTTCGAAAAAACCGGTTCCTATGCGTGCTTATATTTTAGCTACAACATATTTACAGCCTTTTGCCAGAAGTATTATGTACGGAGAAGCATGTTCAGCAGTTCCCTTATATAAAGAAACTAAGAAATAACTTTCTTTTACAGTCAATTAATTTCGGACCTTTTAACGGTTTTTAGTATATTTGTTAACACACTTCTAAACTAAAAACTATGAGAAAGCTAGTATTATTACTTTTCATTTTAGTAAACTTCACTTTTGTACAAGCCCAAAATTCAGAAAAAGAATTAATTCAGAATACTGAAAAAGCAGTAAAAAAAATTAATGACACTATAGAAGGAGAAGGTTGGAAGACAAAAGGGACCGTATCACTTTTATTAAATCAATCGAGTTTTAATAACTGGATTGCAGGTGGAGAAGATAGCTTTTCCGGAACTCTGGGAATCAACTATGATTTCAATTACAAAAAAGATGATGTAACGTGGGACAATAAAATTCTCGCTTCTTACGGACTTTTACAGACCAAAAATGATGACTTCACAAAAAAAACAGATGACCGTTTAGAATTCAATTCCATCGTTGAAAAAAAAGCTTTCGGTCAATGGTATTACTCCTACTTTCTGAATTTTAGAACTCAGTTTTCAACTGGCTATATTTATGGTCAGGATGACAACGGAAAACAAATCAGAACGGAAAGTACCAAATTCATGTCTCCAGGATACCTAACAACCGGTCCGGGTATTTACTGGACGAAAGATGCTAATCTAAAAATCAACTTCGCTCCACTAACTTCAAAATTCACTTTTGTAGACAGTGCTTATACCACAGGAATTAATCAGTCAAATGGTTTACCTTATGTTGATGGAGACTATTTTGGTGTTGATGAAGGAAAAAGCATGCGTTACGAATTAGGTTTCTATGCATCTGTTTATTACAAACTAGCTATTATGACCAACGTAACAGCAGAAAACACGCTGAATTTATATTCTAATTATTTAGAAGATCCTCAAAATGTTGATATTGATTATTCTCTGAATATTATTATGAAAGTCAATAAATTTTTGTCGGCTAATTTATCATTTCAGGCAATTTATGACGACAATGCTTATCAGGGTCTTCAAACCAGAGAAGTTTTTGGTTTAGGACTTAATTTCGGATTTTAAAAAAAACAAAAACGGGAACATAAAAAATATGTTCCCGTTTTTGTTTAAAATCAAATTTACAATGACGGATTGTGTCTTGTTCTGATTTGTGCAGCATTAAATTTATCAATTAATTTTTTTGCGCTTGAAATAAGGTCTTTACCATCTCCCTTATCATAATCATTTGCAATTAATCCTTCACCTTCTTTTATTGTTTTTTCCGGTTGATCTAAATACAAATAAATCTTCCCTAAATTATAGTAAGCAGAATATCTGATTTTCTTACTTCCCTTATTATCTTCTGTATATTTTGTTTTAAGAGATTCAAAATATTCTATTAAAGGTTGTAAATCCTGAGTTAATTTATCAATTGGCTGATCTGCTCTCATTCCGGCAAATTGCACCTTAACAGCTTCTATAGCTTCTTTCTGAATTGCACCTTCTTCTTCTTTTGAATCCATAATCCAAAGTTGCTCCTGAAAACTGATTGGTGTAAAACCGAAATTGTAATTCAATTGTGTATTAGCACTTTTAATAGCATTTTCAACATACTCTCTTAATCTGTTTTGTAAATTAACAGATCTGTTTTTGGCATTTTCTCTTTCAAGAAAAGACTGATTGGCATTTTCCGCAGATCTATAAGTGTACTGATCAGAGAAATTATATTTCATTGTATTTGAAGCTGCACCTGCATCACTTGCCGGAGCTTCCTGATTTGTGCTTTTCAAAAATCTATTCGCTGGTTTTGGAGCTGCTTCTACCGGAGCCGCAGCAACAGGAGCTTTAGCCACAACTGGCGCAGTAACGACCGCATATCCTTTACCTCTGTACGTTGTAACAAGTGTGTACATTGGATATGATCTCAAAACTTTCCCGTCTTTATCTTTTTCTTCTACTTTTCTCGTTTCAACAGTAGTTCCTTCTTCATAAAAATCTGCCAAATTAAGATCAACCGTTACACTTGCGTTATCGGTTAGTTTTTTCCAACCATAAATGTTTAATTGATTATTTAAAACTTTCGCACTTGGAAACTGAACAGATATAGGCCCGTCAGTAATAATATTAGTTGCATAAGTTCTTTGCTCTAAAGGAACTATTGTTTTTGGAAGATCCTGATAACTTACATTAAAATAGAAGCGATCCAGGTCAACTTTTTGTGCAAAAGAAGCAACTGAGAATAACGAAAAGCATAAAAGAGTAATTTTTTTCATAGTGAAATTAAGTTGATTAAGGGTTTGTCAGTAAAAAAAATTTAAATAAAAAATTATTAGAAAAATTTTTACAAACATATTAATTTTCAAACAAATAAAATATTATTTTTAACGTCCTTAAACTATATCCCCAATTATATGACTAAAATTCACATTGCCGCCTTTTTTTTGATGATCGCTGTAGCAGTAAATGCTCAAAAGACAGATACAGAGACTAAAAAATTCAAAATTCCTGTACCAAAATCAGATTATTTTAATGCCATTAAAAAATACAATATCATTGTTCAGGGTATTAGTAAATGGGATCGATCCAGAGAATTTCTTCCAAATGAAACTTTTCAAAAGGATATTACCATTGATCGATACAAAAATGACAAACAGATTGATTCTATTAATCCTGACATGAAAATTATTGTAGGTTTAAATCCTTCAAAATACCTTTTTAATTCATCTGGTCAGCCAAGTGTAACAGGTGATCTCAGCTTTTTAATATTAGGTAAAAACAATGAGATAATAACTATGGCGTCTGTAAACAGAACAATTCCTTTAGACAGAGTTAAAGGACGTGTTCAGGAAACTGAGATGGCTAATGCTTTATGTCTTCAGGCTTATGACTTATTAGACGGATATCTTATCACAAAAAATGAAGTTGAATTAACCTTTAATTACGGAATTTTTGAAAAGTGTGAAGCCTTCCCTGAATTAGTTGATTTTAATACTAAAACACAAGAATTACTTGGTAAACTTGAAGCACTTACATTTGAAGATGCTTACTTAGATCAAATGCAAACTTTCTACAAAGGTTATCTTGGAAAACCTGTTGGAAAAATTAAAGATAAAGAAATTACGAAAATCGTTAATTTGAACTTAAGTTTAATTGAAATTTTTAAAGTTAATTTTCCAAAAGCAAACGAATACCTTGCTATTGCAAAAGATAACGCTGGTATGTTAGCTATGTGGCCGGACAATGCTAAAAAGAATCTTCAACGTTTAGAATTTGTAAACCAAAGTAATTTTCCACACAAAATAGAAACTATAACTTCAAGAACTGCCTATTGCGTAACTCTTAAAGGAACTGCCTATTACAAAAAGAAAATATTCGTGGGAACTTTTGAATTTACAAGATTTAGACCAGCTTCAAGTGGTTCAAGCGGTATGGTTAGTTTAGATTCTTATTCTCCTGCAATAGCTATTTATGAAGGAACTGATAAAGCAGGTTATGTTTGGCCAAATGGAAATCAGTTTAATGTTAAAACTGAAGATGGAAAAGAAATCTCATTTAAGAAATACCAGGGAGAAGCCATCATGGTCGTAAAAAATGCCGATGGTACTTTTAAACCTTACGAAAGTGAGTCTGATGACGTTTACACCTCTCCGGATGATGAAAAATTAGAATTGAAAAAAGCATAATATAATTGATTCATAAAAAAACCCAAAACTAAGTTTTGGGTTTTTTATTACTTTTTTTATTCTTCTTCCTTTTCGATTGCATCTTTATAATCCGGATACAAGAATTTATTATACGGAAATCTGGTAATATGAATTTGGCGAACCGCTTCGTAAACTCTTTCTCTAAATTCCTCAAAGTTTTCTTTATTGGTAGCCGAAATGAATAATGCATTTTCTTCTCCCAAGCGATGCATCCAGGTTGATTTCCATTCGTCAAGCGTATAATGTCTTGGCGTTTTCTCCGTCATCAAATCATCTTCATCGATTGTCAAATGTTTGTAAGCATCAATTTTATTAAAAACCATAATTACTGGTTTCTCATGTGCTTTAATATCCTGTAAAGTCTGATTTACAGATGCAATATGATCTTCAAAATCAGGATGCGAAATATCTACAATATGCAATAATAAATCGGCTTCACGTACCTCATCAAGCGTACTTTTAAAAGAATCTACCAATTGTGTTGGCAGTTTTCTAATAAAACCTACTGTATCTGAAAGTAAAAATGGCAAGTTTTTAATCACCACTTTTCTAACTGTTGTATCTAAGGTCGCGAACAATTTATTCTCAACAAAAACATCACTTTTACCAACAGCATTCATCAAAGTCGATTTTCCAACATTGGTATAACCCACCAGTGCCACACGAACCATTGCACCACGGTTACTACGCTGAACACCCATTTGTTTGTCAATCGTTTTGATTTTTTCTTTCAATAATGAAATTCGGTCACGAACAATACGTCTGTCTGTTTCGATCTCCGTTTCTCCAGGTCCACGCATACCAATACCCCCTTTTTGACGCTCAAGGTGTGTCCATAAACCAGAAAGTCGAGGTAATAAATAGATACATTGCGCTAATTCAACCTGCGTTCTTGCATAAGAACTTTCAGCTCGTTGCGCGAAAATATCCAGAATCAAATTGGTTCTGTCTAAGATCTTACAATCAATAATTTTAGAGATGTTTTTTTGCTGTGAAGGCGACAATTCATCATCAAAAATTAAAGTCGATATATCATTTTCTTTTACAAAAAGATTGATTTCTTCGATTTTACCCGTTCCCATAAAAGTCTTCGGATTCGGGCGTTCCATTTTTTGCGAAAAACGTTTGATCACTTCACCTCCAGCGGTATAAGTCAAAAACTCTAATTCGTCAAGATATTCGTTAAGTTTTTCTTCACTTTGATTTTGAGTCACAATACCAACAATGGCTGTTCTTTCAAAATTTATAACTTCTTTTTCTAACATAGCTTTGAATAAGGTGCAAATTTAATGATTTGTAGCACACTAACCCTTATAGAATATTGTTTTTAAGTTCTATTTAAGAGTTTGTTGCTTTTTTAAAAAACAAAACCATTTAGAAATTACTCTAAATGGTTTAATCAAACTGAAAACCCAGTTTTATTCGTAGATAAATGTCTTCTCCGTTTTTACAATTCCGTTCTCTTCAATCTGAGTACAGAAAATTGGAAAATTCAATTTGTTGTATTTATATTTTCTGCTTACAGCAACCAAAGCGGTAGACGAAGGACTAAAGTTCACTTCGTTATTATAAGATATTGCTTCAAAACTAAACTCATCTTCGTGATAAGAAATCATAGGAACAATTACTTTGTAATTATCACCAAATAAACTCTGAACAATAAGTTGATCTACCGATTTTTTATCATCAAAAGTGTAGGTTTTAGATATTTTATCTCCAACCAGACCTTTATGTCTTATCACATTATCATTAGTGTAAACATATTCAATTTTACCAACAATCTGTTTGTTTTTATCTCTGGAAGTACGTCTGACAATAATACCATTTTCAACAATATATTCAATATCATCAACTAAGTTTTGGTGATTGGTACTTTTTTTAGTCGTTACTTTTATTCTCGCTCCTTCATAACCAAAAGTGACCACTTTTGTAATATAATCCGGGCCTTCCTGATATTTTTTTACAAATTTTGTAATGTTGTTATCTGCATCATACGTGTAGTTTACAACTTCTTTCCAGTCGCTTCCAACTTTGTCTTTTACCGTCATATCCAGTAATCCTGATTTGTTGTAAAAGAAATGCTGTATAACATCTGAAGTGGTGATAGTTTGTATTTTACCGTCTTTAAACACAACAGTTTTATTGATAATTTCACCATCTGTCGAGTTCTGATAGTTTGTTTTTACAATATTGATTTGTTTTAAACGGACTGGCGCAGTGTTGTCCTGGCTATGCACTAAGCACGGAAGTACCATCATCAGGATGGCGATAAAGTAAGTTTTCATAATTTTAAGTATCGATTTGGGATGACCAAAATACAAAATTCCATCAAATTTTAATAGTTTAAATCTCAAAAAAAGCACACTATTAAATTACATCTCAAAAAATCAATACTTTAAACATATTTAGAAAAAAAATATCTTACTTCTCGCCAAAAATTTTAATATCATCAACCATAAATGCACCATTAAGTGTTTTGTCTTTTCCGGAACCAATATATTTAAAAGCAATATAAATGTTTCCTGAATAAGGAGATAAATCAATTGCACCAGAACTTATAAATGCACGAACCGGTGTTGACAAAGAGGGAAATTTTGCTTCTAATTTTGTCCATTTTGCTTTCAAAATATTTGAGCCATCAAAATTTGTTGACACGTAAACCTCTAAGGCATTTAATGGAGAATCCATCTTCAAATCATGTTGTGCACTTCTAAAAGACAGGGTTGCCTTTTTATAACCTGTCATATTAATTTTAGGCGAAACTAACCAGGCAATATTTTCTGCAGCTGTTGTACTTGTGGTATTAAACTCGGCGTAACCGTTGCCTCCGTACACCATACTTTTCCATAATTTTGAGGCTTTTTCGACAATATTGCTCCACCCGGGAAGCGCAAAATTTACATTGTTTTTTACTGTTTGAAAATCTTCAGCAAAAAATGGAGTATTTCTTATTCCGTTCATTACGACATCTTGCTCCGACCGAATCACCATTTGATAATCGGAACCGAATTTTGTCAAAATACCGCGCACGGTTCCACTTCCTTCGGGGACTAAATGATCTGAAAAACTGGCATAACTACTGGTTCTGAAAATAATCTGATTTCCTGTTTTATCACGCAAATTCCAATTGGTAGAACCTCCTACATTATTTGTTTCTTCAAAATAATGACGACCCAAAGCTCCTTCTGTAAACTCTACATCAGTAAGTTCTATCAAAGTATTTAATTTAGTATCGTCTAATGCTTCTTCGATAGAAATTTTCTTAACCAATAGATTTTCATCAATCATTGTACATGAAGCATTCAATACGTTTTTATAATCATTCTGCGAAATTCTGCCAATAGTTGGATCGCCCGCATTACTGACGTTCAAACTTCCTATTCTGAGTCCGCCGTACAATAGATCTGTAAACTGATTTTTTAATCTCACATACACTTTATTTCCCACACGATAATCAATATAAGTATTTGAAGCATCTACGGGCACACTAAAACCTGTAGCAGGAATTCCCTCTTTTGGCAACGTCTGAAACGAAATGGTCTTAAAAAAATTCCCATCTTCATCACTAGACACCACATAAGCTTCTATAATATCATCATAAACGTATTGCTTCGTAACCGTACCTGCAAGTTCTTGCACTTTTTCGACCGTTTTATTTACTGCCAAATCGGGTTGGGTGCATTCTAATTTGGGTGTCTCAATATCATTATTACATCCGCAAATAAGCAATATTGAAAGCGCAAAAAATAACTTAAAAAATATCTTTTTCATAACAATTCTTTTCAGGTTTATAAACCAATAGTAAGATTTACTAAGTAAGTCCGACCGTATCCGTAGTAATATTTTGGACCAAAGGATGGCGTTCCGCTTGAAACATCCTGGTTTAAAGCTCTAAAATTTGCATTCCTTGCCTGCTCAAAACCACCCGTTTTATATATAGAGTTCAGGGCATTATTTACACTTGAAAAAAGGCCGATATATTTTCCGTGTACACGCCAGGATTTTCCTCCTGAAAAATTTAATAATGTAATAGGATTAAATTTTTCTTGTTTTAACAATTCGTCACCACGTTCTTTTGTCGCTTCCGGAAAAGGAAAACCATTCGCCGGATTGATATAAAACTGCGCCGTTCTGGCAATTGGAGAAATATCGATATAACTTTCTGACAGATAGTTTATGTTTGCGCCAATCCACCAAAATTGCGGATCTCTGTACTCTAGCCCAAATGAACAGGCTTGTTGTGGCATTCCGGCCTGTTTGTAATTTTTAATATAGGCCTTCCCGAAATCAAAAGTGGTTTGTTTATCCGCTTTTACAGCATTTGCATCATTTGTGATCAAAACATCAGGATTACTGTTAAATGTATAATTCCCATAAGCTGCAGATAAAGTAGATTTCAAAGTAGATGAAATTTGATACTCAAAACTTAATTCGGCTCCAACATTTTTCTTGTCTAAATGTGTCAGTGTCTGGCTCACAAAAGCATCTGTTGCATCGTAACCTGCGCCATTGTCAAAAATACCCTCGGCGTAAAAAAAGGAAGTTTTTGTACTGTTTTTAATCAAAGTATAATAAACTGTCGAACGTATTTTTAGCTTGGGCGAATGATAAACATAATTGGCTTCGGCACTTGAAATATTCTCACTTTCAATTCCGTTAGCAATTGAATTATTTAAGCGTGAATTGGAGAAGGTATTTCGGAGTGAAGGTGCTCTGGTCAAATGTTCTCCATTCAAAAAAAGAGATTGTCTTCCGGAAATTTTATAGGTAAATCCACCTTTGAATCCAAAATTCTCAAAATTTACTTTTTGGCTTTTGCCGAGAGAAGTTGTGGGATAAATTCCGTTTTGATATAAACCTTCCCGTTGATAATTGGATACTGAATATGATTGTGCCAGATAGAAATCCGTCTTTTTATAAGAAAGTCGAAACTGAGTAAAAGCATCAATTTTACTAGCCAGAAAATTATAATTATAACCGTAAATATCGCCACCTTTTACTTCCCGGTTTGGATGCTGTAAATCAGATTGTGACTGATTTCCTTTATAAAACGGATCAACATCTTCGAAATATTCCCCACCAAGCAAATCTAAAAGGTATTGGAAATTATGCGATTTCAGGTTTCGAAAAGTAACTCCGCCATCAAAATAAATATTGGTTGTTAACTGTGAATTCAAATTAGAATTTGCTGCAAAAGTTTTATCATCTGTTCTGTCTTCGTATAAAACATAATGGCTTTGTGCAGGTCCATAGTCGCTAATTGTACTATCAGAATTTGCAAGTTGTTTTTGATTGGTCTGATAAATGGCGCTCCAGTCTATTTGAGAATTTTCTAAAAAGGAAATTTTGTTTTTTTCCGCATTTTCATAATTCGGAGTAAAAGCACCCGAAAATTCTCCCTGATCTTTTGCGTACAGCGAACTGAAATAACTAGGCAACTTTCTGTAATAAGTTGGATCCGGACTATCTGTCTTTTGATAGTCTATATTGCTGTTTCCGACTTTTCCGAACTGATACATTAGACTTGAATTGAGATTTGTTTTTTCATCAATTTTAAAATAATGGTTGAGCATTAAAAGTGGTTCCTCAATTTTTTTAATTCTTGCATTTCGTTTTTTTCCGTTCTGAAAACCCCAATACGAATTGTATTTTTCGTTTGTTAGTTGCGTTACTTCGTTTGTATTTGCTGAATTTTTTCCCCGGGAATTAGGCGCGTAAAAACCTGTAAAATTCAAAGATTGTTTCTTGTTTAATTTCTTTTCGACGCTAATAAATAAAGATTCAGCTTTGAAATTTGTTCCTTCAAAAAAGCCTTCATCTGACCAACGCTTTCCGGCTGAAATTGCATATGCCCAACCGGAAGCATTCATTCCGGAAGCATAAGTTCCAATGGCGCGCCAATTGTATGAAGTATTACTTCCGGAAAACGTTAACTGTCCTCCTTTTCGATACATCGACGCTTGTGTAAAAATTTGCTGTGTTCCTAAAATGCCTCCAAAAGTATAATGGGAAGGTGCAGTTCCAACAGAAAATTCCTGATTGCGGAGTACCGTATTCAAACCTCCCCAATTGTTCCATTGCGGTCTTCCATCATACAGTTTATTCATGACCATACCGTTGAGCATCATGGTTCCGTTTTCGCTATCAAGTCCGCGGACTCTAAATCGGGCCTGACCCCAACTAAAAGCGGAAGCCTGCATAAAAGCATCTTTTGAAGACTGTAAAAGTCCTGAAGTCATTTCAGAGGAACTATTATCATCTGTTAGATCACTATCCAATAATGTGATTAAAGCAGCTGGTGTTTCATCTGAAAAATTATCTTCGAGCTGCACTATTCCGAGGTTAACCTTAAACCCAAAATTAGATTCCAGTTTTAAAAGCAAATCTTTGTAGCCCTGACTGTGAATTAATAGTAGTTGTTCTCCTTTTATTGGAGAATGAAGTTCAAATCTTCCGTTAGTTGATGTAAGTTGTGTTAGCGAAGAATTTTGGATAGAAACCACCACATTCTCAATTGGATCTTGTGTTTTGGCATCAATAACAAATCCAAAAAAAGTTGTTTCTTCCTGAGCAAAAACAAAATTAAAAGGCAGTAAAACAAAAAAGAGTAAGTGATTTTTTCCCATTAAAAATTCCAATTTATTTTGAAAATAGATTTCGGATATTAATCCCTATTCAAAAGATAAAATTGGTTCTTGGAAAAAAGTATTCTAATTCAGATTCTTAGTGACATCTGAAATTCAAATGTAAATAAAATATTTAAAAAAATAAATATTTTCCTACTAATGTTTTGATTGAAATTTAAAATTAATTAAGTAGATTTGTCATTTTTTGTTTTTTTTTCAAAAAAATTAGGTTGTCGTTCTAATTTTAGAAACCATAAAAGCAATCAAAACACCAAAGATTCCGATAAACGCAAAAGAAAATTGAAGTCCGAAATTTTGAGCAATGTGCCCAATTACAGGAGGTCCCATTAAGAATCCGAGAAAACTAACACTCGAAACAATCGTTAGGGCTTCTCCTGGTGGAACTGTCGGATTTTTTCCTGCCATACTATAAACAGTGGGAACAATAGTTGCAACGCCTAAACCAACCGCCATAAAAGCAATTGTACACGGAATAATATAAGGAAGAAAAACCGCGGTGAAAAGTCCTGCTGAAATCATAACTCCACTAATTTGCATTACGCGTTCACGCCCAAATTTATTGATAAGACCGTCTCCTAAAAAACGTCCGCCAGCCATCATAATCATAAATGACGTATAGCCTAAAATCACCAATGGCCCGGGGGCTTTTACAATATCTTTAAAGTAAACACCACTCCAGTCGAACATAACACCTTCACTCGCCATACTGCAAAAACCAATTACGCCAAGCCAGATTAAGGCACTGTCTGGTTTTACAAATAATTTTTTCTTTTCTGAGGTTTTATGTTTGATTTTTTCTTTGGCTTTGACCAAAAATTTAAAGTTAAAGACAACCATTATAATCACAATTCCGCCAACTATTAAAAAATGATGAAGTGGTGAAAGGTTTAATGCTAACATACCCAAACCAACCAATGCACCGGTGAATCCTGCGAAACTCCACATTCCATGAAAAGAAGACATTATCGTTTTTTTGAAAAGTACCTCTGTATAAACTCCTTGTGTATTTACTGCAATGTTGGCTAAATTTCCAAACAATCCAAACAAAAACAAACCAACAGACAATTGAAATGCTGTTGTTGCCAAACCTAAATTGGCGAGGCATAAAACATACATTATTAAGGAGAAAACTAAAATGCGGTGACTACCAAATTTGGTTACCATTTTTCCTGAAAAAGGCATAATCACTAATTGTCCCATTGGCAAGGCAAAAAGTATAGAACCCAAATCACCTTCAGTTAAATGCAAAGCCGTTTTTATATCCGGAATTCGGCTTGCCCAGGTTGCAAAACTTAACCCCATTCCAAAATAAAACATTCCAACAGCAATACGAATTCGGTTTAAATAAGATGCTTTTGCATCTCTATAGACTTTCTTGATTTTACCTTTGGTTTGGAATAGTGATAGTGGATTGAAGTTGATCAAAATGATGTATTTTTGGATTGGTAGTATAAAAATACGAAAAATGTACTTTACACACTACAGTACGCCGCCAGTTAGTGAATTTATAACGTTATATGTTTATAAATTCTTTAAGGAACAAAGGTTCTGAGGAACAAAGGGACAAAGGTTTTTTTATCTGACTATAAAAAAGGCGTTTCACTTGTCAAAAACACATAGCTATGTGTCTTTTTGACAAGTGAAACGCCTTTGTAGACAAAGTAAAACTATGTTTCTATGTGTTTAAACTTATAAGCTAATTGCCCGTTGTTGTGCGCTACTCGCAATAGCAGCCTCTATAATCTGCATTACTTTTACGCCATCTTGCGCGGTAACCGGTTCTGGTTTGTCGTTGGCAATGGAATCATACACGCCATCAAAAAAGGAGAAGTAATTTCCCTGAAGTGTTGGTACTTTTTCGCGAATTATTTCTCCGTTGACTTCTGTATGTAATAATCCTTGTAACGCTTCTGATTCAGTTCCCCATTCTTCCAGATTTGGTTTTTTGCCCAGTTTTAATTCATCTTCCTGAACATCGCCACGGGGCTTTAAGAAAGAACCTTTTTTACCATGAATTGTAAAGGCAGGATTTGCTTCTCTCACGAAAAAACTGGCTTTTAATCGTACTCTGAAATCTTCATAAATCAATAATAAATCAATCCAGTCGTCGACCAGGGAATTTTCTCTGGTGTAACGAATATCTGCAAAAACCGACTTTGGAGATCCGAACAAACAAACTGCCTGATCGATTAAATGTGGCCCTAAATCTTTTAAGATTCCTGCACCATCATTTACAGTTTCTTTATGTGCTTTTGGGCTCAATAAAGGATTGTATCTGTCAAAATGGAATTCGGCTTCAACTAAATCTCCCAAGACCCCCTCTTTAATTATTTTTTGAATTGTTTTAAAATCGCTGTCCCATCTTCTGTTTTGGAAAACAGCTAATTTTAATCCTTTTTCTTTTGCGATTGAAGCTAATTCTTCCGCTTCGGCCACAGTTGTAGTAAAAGCTTTTTCGACAACGGCGTGTTTTCCAGCCAAAAGCACTTTTTTAGCATATTCATAGTGGGTTCCTACAGGTGTATTTACAATTACCAAATCGACCTCATCTGCTAATACATCCTCGATTGAAGGATAACTTTTTACATAAGGATAATCTTCCTGGATAAGGTTTTTACTTCTTTCCCAGGAACCTAATAATTCAAATCCGGGATGAATGTCCAAAAATGGAGCGTGAAAAACTTTTCCCGACATTCCGTATGATAATAGTGCTGTTCTTATTTTTTGCATTTTATGATTTTTTTTCGCCACGAATTCACGAATTATATATTTATTAAAAAAAAATTCGTGAATTCGTGGCTATTTTTTTATTTAATTTTAGCGCGTTCGTATTGTTTTGGCCATTGAATATCGTCGTTTAAATCTCTGGCGAAATCTAAAGGCAAGTTAGGGTTTCTAAGTGATTCTCTGGCAAATAAAACCAAATCGGCTTGATTGTTTTTCAAAATTTCTTCGGCTTGAATGGCGTGTGTTATTAGGCCAACTGCTCCAGTTAAAATATTGGCTTCTTTTTTGATTTTTTCTGCAAACGGAACCTGATAGTTTGGATGCAATGGAATTTGTTGATGTGAAACCAATCCGCCCGATGAAACATCAATTAAATCAACTCCTTTTTCCTTTAAGATTTCAGAAAGTTTTACTGATTCTTCCGGATTCCATCCACTTTCAGCCCAGTCTGTTGCTGAGATTCTCACAAATAAAGGCAAATCCGAAGGCCATTCTGACTGAACCGCTTCTACAATTTCTAACGTAAAACGGATTCTGTTTTCAAAACTTCCACCGTAGGCATCGGTTCTGTTATTCGTTAAAGGAGAAAGAAATTGGTGCAACAAATAACCGTGTGCGCCGTGAATTTCCAGAACCTGATAACCTGCTTCAACAGCTCTTTTGGTTGCCGATTTGAAATCAGAAATCACTTTTTGGATTCCGTCCTTATCTAAAGCTTCCGGAAGAAATGGTTCATCATCATGATACGGAATCGCGCTTGAAGAAACCGTCTGCCATCCGCCTTGAGCGAAATCTAATTTTTTATTTCCTTCCCAGGGAGCAGAAACGCTTGCTTTTCGGCCGGCATGCGCCAATTGAATTCCCGGAATTGAATTTTGAGAAACTATAAATTGATTGATTGTTTTTAATTTCTGAATGTGTTCGTCTTTCCAGATTCCTAAATCGGCAGGCGAAATTCTGGCTTCGGGAGAAACGGCTGTGGCTTCCTGAATAATTAAGCCGACGCCTCCGCTGGCACGACTTCCCAAATGAACCAAATGCCAATCATTGGCAAATCCGTCAACTGCTGAATATTGACACATTGGTGAAATAACAATTCTATTTTTTAAAGTGATTTTTTTTATGGTAAGTGGAGAAAATAATAATGAAGCCATATATATGTAACTTTTAATGGATTTAGGCTACCTATTAGATACGATAGCGGATAAAAAAGTAAAGTTACAGCATCTTGTTAAAAGGAGAAATCTAAATGTTTATTAATTAACAAACATTTAAAACCTTATGTCTTATATTGCGCTATCAAATTAAAATAGAAACGTTACTTTTGTGCGTTAAATTACGAACTAAAAATACAAAATGGATATAGTTATCAAACTCTCTCAATTTCTATTGAGTTTATCTTTACTTATTATTCTTCACGAATTAGGGCATTTTATCCCTGCTAAATTATTTAAAACCAGAGTCGAAAAATTTTACTTATTTTTTGATGTTAAATATTCATTGTTTAAAAAACAAATTGGCGAAACTGTTTACGGAATCGGTTGGTTGCCTTTGGGAGGTTATGTAAAAATCTCAGGAATGATTGACGAAAGTATGGACAAAGAACAAATGGCGCTTCCACCTCAACCGTGGGAATTTCGTTCTAAACCAGCCTGGCAACGTTTGATTATTATGTTAGGTGGTGTTACGGTAAACTTTATTCTGGCCTTTATTATTTATATCGGAATGGCTTTTGCCTATGGCGATACTTATGTTGCAAATGCTGATTTGAAAGATGGTGTTTTAATTGAAAATCCGGTGATGCTTAAAACTGGCTTCAAAACCGGAGATAAAATCGTAGCTATTGACGGGAAAAAAGTAGAGAATTTTGATAATGATTTAAATATAAACATTATCATGTCTAAAGAAGTTTTGATTGAAAGAAACGGTCAGCAACAAACAATTAAAATGCCTAATGATTTTATTGACCAATTGTCAAAACATGAAAAATCGGCACTGGTAGAAATGCGTTTTCCTTTTGCTATTAAAGATGTTCCGGCTGAATCTGGAAATACTTCATTAAAAGCAAAAGATTTAGTAGTTTCTTTAAACGGGCAACAAGCTAAATATTACGATCAGGTAAAAGCGATCTTAGATGCAAATAAAGGAAAAACAATTCCGGCTGTTGTAATACGTGATTTAAAAGAAACACCAATTACAGTTAAAGTTTCTAAGGCTGGAAAATTAGGTGTAAATGTTGGTGGATTAGGAATTGAATCTTTAGAAAAACTAGGTTACTATAAAGTAAGTACAAAACATTATAGTTTTGCTGAATCTATTCCGGTTGGTCTTACAAAAGGAAAAGACCAATTAGTAGGTTATGGTAAACAATTGAAAATGATTTTTAATCCGGAAACAAAAGCGTACAAACAAGTAGGTGGTTTTGCAGCTATTTTTAACATTTTTCCGAGTTCTTGGAGCTGGGAAACATTCTGGTCGATCACGGCTTTATTGTCAATTATGCTTGGTGTTATGAATTTATTGCCAATTCCGGCCCTTGATGGTGGTCATGTGATGTTTTTATTGTACGAAATAATTAGTGGCAAAAAACCAAGCGACAAATTCCTTGAAAATGCCCAAATGGTTGGTTTCGTTCTACTTATAGCACTACTTTTATTTGCTAACGGAAACGATATTTACAAAGCGATTGTCAAGTAAAAAAAATAATTAAAAAAAGAGTTAAAATATTTTTGGTAAATTAAAAAATCAACTATATTTGCACTCGCTAAAAAGAGCAACAACTTCCTCCTTAGCTCAGTTGGTTAGAGCATCTGACTGTTAATCAGAGGGTCCTTGGTTCGAGCCCAAGAGGGGGAGCAACTTTTTTTAGCAAACATATTTACCTTTAAGGTGATTCCTTCTTAGCTCAGTTGGTTAGAGCATCTGACTGTTAATCAGAGGGTCCTTGGTTCGAGCCCAAGAGAGGGAGCTTATTAAATACCACTTACAAATTGTAAGTGGTATTTTTTTTTGATATTTACTCCAAAGGATCTTGTTAATCAGAGCCCCGATAGCTATCGGGGTTGGTTCGAGCCCAAGACGGGGAACTTATTAAAAGACTATCATTTTTATGATAGCTTTGGATCAAGACGTAAATCTG
>NZ_MUGV01000032.1:0-12725 GCF_002217275.1 Flavobacterium frigidimaris | reverse complement strand
TACTATTTTTCTTTTTAAAGAATTCAAAATTAAATGTTTTAAGAAATTTTTCGCCCCGCTTTTTTTGTTAAAAAATCTCCTTTTTAATACAAAAGATATATTTTACTCAAATAATTTTCGTAAAAGATCCATTATTTCAAATAAAACAACCGGTTTCGTAAATTTATTTAACATTTAAATTATGCTTTTCGTTTTTTTAATGTATTTTATATGTGAAATTAATTTGTTTTTAAGGTTTTTTTTTAATTAAATTTACAAATGTAAGTTTAACACTTTTCAAAAATTAATAGTAATGATTTATTGTGGCTAAAATTACCAATCATAGATAGCAGTATAATTTTAAAAAGAATAGTATGAAAAAAGCACTTTTAATCGCATTTCTTATTGCCATTTGCAATCAGTTTGGTTTTGCTCAGGGCGGAACTACAGTGGTTGTGATAAAAAACAATGCCGATGCGCCAACGATTAATAAAAATATCTACGGCCATTTTGCGGAGCATTTAGGACGTTGTATTTATGGCGGTTTTTTTGTGGGCGATACTTCAAAAATTCCTACTACAAATGGAGTTCGAAATGATATTATAAAGGCTTTAAAAGAATTAAAAATTCCAAATTTAAGATGGCCGGGAGGTTGTTTTGCCGATACTTATCATTGGAAAGATGGTGTTGGGCCTAAAGAACAAAGACCAACCATCGTAAACACATGGTGGGGAGGAGTGACTGAAGATAATAGCTTTGGAACACATGATTTTTTAAATATGTGTGAACTTTTGGGAGCAGAACCCTACTTGTCCGGAAATGTTGGAAGCGGAACTGTACAGGAATTATCAGACTGGGTACAATATGCCAACTTTAGTGGTAAAAGCCCAATGAGTGATTTGCGTAAAAAAAACGGGAGAACAGAACCGTGGAAAGTTAAATTCTGGGGAATCGGAAATGAAGCCTGGGGTTGTGGCGGGAATATGACGGCCGAATATTATGCCGGCGAATACCGAAAATTTGCCACTTTTATGTCGGACTGGGAAAACACAGGCGGGATTACACGTATCGCGTCCGGATCAAATAGTGCCGATTACAACTGGACCGAAGTTTTAATGAAAAATATTCCATTGAAAATGTTAGGCGGAATTGGTGTGCATCATTATGCAGTAATTAACTGGTCTAAAAAAAGTGATGCCGTAAATTTTTCAGAAGAAGATTATTTCAAGACAATGAAGTCGGCATTAAAAATGGAAGAGCTTGTTACTAAACATAGTGCCATTATGGATAAATACGATCCTAAAAAAACCGTAGCGATGATGGTTGACGAATGGGGCGGCTGGTATGACGTTGAAAAAGGAACAAACCCTGGATTTCTATATCAGCAAAATACAATGCGAGATGCCGTTTTGGCCGGTGCCACTCTTAATATTTTTAATAATCACGCAGACAGAGTACGTATGGCAAACCTGGCGCAATGTGTTAACGTTTTGCAGGCTGTGATTCTTACTGATAAAGCCAAAATGATTACAACGCCCACGTATCATGTTATGAAAATGTATAGCGTGCATCAGGATGCTAAATTATTGCCGGTAAGTTTTCAGTCGCCAATGTATACGTTTAATGGAGAAACCATTCCAGCTGTTTCGGTTTCAGCATCAAAAGATAACAATGGACTGGTTCATATTTCATTAGTAAATGTCGATGCAAAAAGTAAAAACAAAATAGAAATTGATATAAATGATCTTGGTAGTAAAGCCTTCACGGGAACTATTATCACATCAACAAAATTGCAGGATTACAATTCATTCGATAGTCCAAATAAAATTATTCCAACAGTTTTTAAAGGCTTTGAAAATAAAAAAGGAAAGCTTGAAATTACTATTCCTCCATTCTCAGTAGTGGTTTTAGAAGGAAAATAGAACTATTTTATTTGAAATAATTCAATTAAGGAAAAGAATTTAAAGGATTAAAAGACATCGAATTTTAATTAAGGCAATATAAATCAATACAATGTGATACTATTCTTTAATCAATATTTGAGGTTTTAGGTAGATTAATCGCAAAAAAATAAATGTAAAATCGACATTTATTTCTGGTTTCGACGCTGAACGCCTGTTTTGATGCATTATTTGCAAAAATCCAGAAGCACATTATAGTTAAGTGTTTTTTATACACTTATAAAATATTTATAATTATATTTGTCGTCATTAAAAAATGAATTTAGAATGAAGAATTACGTTATAGGATTGGACTACGGAACAGATTCTGTTCGGGCGGTGCTTATCGATACTGAAAATGGGCAGGAATTGGCATCAAATGTTTCTCATTACAAAAGATGGAAAAACAAACAATATTGTGACGCATCAATAAATCAGTTTCGTCAACACCCTTTAGATCATATCGAAGGGTTGGAAATTACAATTCAAACCGTTATAAAAGAAAGTAAAGTAGATCCTTCGCAAGTGCGCGGTATCTGTATTGATACTACAGGATCTTCTCCGGTGCCGGTTACGAAAGAGGGAATTCCTTTGGCTTTGACAAAAGGTTTTGAGGAGAATCCAAATGCGATGATGGTATTATGGAAAGATCATACTTCGATTAACGAAGCAAACGAAATCAACGAATTGGCAGTAAGCTGGGGCGGAGAAAACGTAACAAAATATGTAGGCGGAATTTATTCATCAGAATGGTTTTGGGCAAAAATTCTGCACATTGCAAGAGAAGATGAAGCCGTTCGAAATGCAGCGCATACCTGGATGGAGCACTGTGATTTAATGACATATTTGTTAATTGATAATAAAGATTTAAAATCATTTAAAAGAAGCCGCTGTGCAGCGGGACACAAAGCCATGTGGCATACAGACTGGAACGGACTTCCACCAGTTGAATTCTTAGAAAAACTGCATCCATATTTAGCCCAACTTCGTGGTAATTTATATGATGAAACTTATACTTCTGATTTAGTTGCCGGAAATTTAAGTAAAGAATGGGCAGATCGTTTAGGACTTTCAACAGATACAGTTATCGCTGTTGGAACTTTTGACGCGCACTCTGGAGCAGTTGGAGCCAAAATTGGCGAAAACACTTTAGTACGCGTTATGGGAACTTCAACCTGTGATATTTTGGTAGGTTCTTATGATGAAGTTGGAACAAAAACGGTTCGCGGAATCTGCGGACAAGTTGACGGATCTGTAATTCCGGGCTTTATTGGTTTAGAAGCTGGACAATCTGCTTTTGGTGATTTGTTGGCCTGGTACAAAGAACTTTTAATGTGGCCGACAGAGCATTTATTGACTTCTTCAACAGTTTTAAATGATACTCAAAAAGAACAATTAAGGGAAGAATTCAGCGATAAATTAATTGTGGAATTGACAAAAGAAGCAGAGAAAATACCGGTTTCTGAAAGTCTTCCAATTGCTTTGGACTGGATCAACGGAAGAAGAACTCCCGATGCCAATCAGGAAGTAAAAAGCGCGATATCCAATTTATCTTTAGGGACAAAAGCACCACATATTTTCAAAGCTTTGGTAAACGCAATTTGTTTTGGAGCGAAAAAAATCGTGGATCGTTTTGAAGAAGAAGGAGTGAAAATTGACAGCGTTATCGGAATTGGAGGCGTTGCCCGTAAATCGCCTTTTATCATGCAGACTTTGGCAAATGTTTTAAACAAGCCAATTAAAATTGCAGCTTCAGATCAGACTCCGGCTTTAGGAGCAGCGATTTACGCAGCAGTTGCAGCCGGAATTTATCCAAACGTAATTGAGGCAAGCCAAAAAATAGGAAGTGATTTTGATGGAGAATATTTCCCTCAATTAGACAAAGTAGCAGCGTATAACAAATTGTTAATCGCCTACGATCAATTAAGTGCTTTTGAAGATCCAACTATAAAAACAGCGAAACATGAGTTCTCTTTATAAAGATTTAAAACAAGAATGCTACGAAGCCAACATGCAGTTAAATGCACTGAATTTGGTAGTATACACTTTTGGGAATGTAAGCGCAGTTGATAGAAAAAACGGTGTTTTTGCTATCAAGCCAAGCGGCGTTCCGTATGAAGATTTAAAACCGGAAGACATTGTTATTGTCGATTTTGACAACAATGTAATTGAAGGAACCATGCGTCCGTCATCTGACACAAAAACACACGCATACTTATATAAAAACTGGCCAAATATCGGAGGCGTTGCACATACACACGCAACCTATTCGGTAGCCTGGGCACAATCGCAGCAAGATATTCCGATTTTTGGAACAACACATGCAGACCATTTAACAGCTGATATTCCTTGCGCACCGCCAATGGCAGATTCGCTTATCGAAGGAAACTACGAACACAATACGGGAATTCAGATTTTGGATTGTTTCAAAGAAAAAAATCTTTCTTATGAAGAAGTAGAAATGATTTTGATCGGAAATCACGGACCGTTTGCCTGGGGAAAAAATGCAGCAAAAGCGGTTTATAATAGTAAGGTTTTAGAAGTCGTAGCCGAAATGGCGTACCTGACTTTACAAATAAATCCGAACGCACCAAGATTAAAAGATTCCCTAATAAAGAAACATTACAACCGCAAGCACGGAAAAGATTCATATTACGGACAATAATTTAAGATAAAAGAAGAAAGAATAAAGAGCAAAGATTTTAAGCAATTCAAAACTTGAAACCTGAAACTTGAAACAAAATAAACAAAACAACATGATTGATATATCTCAAAAAGAAGTATGGTTTGTAGTAGGAAGCCAGGAATTATACGGTGAAGAAACTTTAAGAAAAGTTGCGGAGCATTCTCAAATAATTGCAAAAGGATTAGATGCATCATCTAGTTTACCAGTAAAAGTGGTTTATAAAGATGTGGTAAAATCACCTTCTCAAATTTTAGATGTGTGTTTGGCGGCAAATTCGGCTAAAAACTGTATCGGAATTATTGCCTGGATGCACACTTTTTCGCCAGCTAAAATGTGGATTGGCGGACTAAGCATTCTGAAAAAACCGTTATGTCATTTACATACACAATACAATGCTGAAATTCCGTGGGGAACTATCGATATGGATTTCATGAACCTAAATCAATCAGCACACGGAGATCGTGAATTTGGTTTTATCATGTCAAGAATGCGCAAAAAACGTAAAGTGGTTGTGGGACATTGGGAAGACCAAAGAGTTCAGAAAAAATTAGGTATCTGGACGAGAGTAGCTTTGGGTTGGGATGAACTTCAAAACTTAAAAGTGGCTCGTATTGGAGACAATATGCGTGAAGTTGCCGTAACGGAAGGAGACAAAGTTGAGGCTCAAATTCGTTTCGGAATGTCAGTTAACGGATTTGATTCTTCAGATGTTACCAAATATATTGAGAAAGTTACAGACAAAGAATTAAATGATTTATTGGCGGTTTACGAGGCTTCTTATACTTTGACTGATGCTTTAAAAGAAGGCGGAGCGCAAAGAAGTTCATTAGCGGAAGCGGCAAAAATTGAATTAGGGTTAAGAGCTTTCCTTGAAGAAGGAGGTTTTGGCGCTTTTACAGATACGTTTGAAAATCTTGGGGTTTGGAAACAATTACCTGGAATTGCAACACAAAGATTGATGGCTGATGGTTACGGTTTTGGTGGAGAAGGAGACTGGAAAACAGCTGCAATGGTTCGTGCCTTAAAAGTAATGAACGTGGGTCTTGAAGGAGGAACTTCTTTCATGGAAGATTATACATATCACTTTACACCTCAAAAATCATATGTTTTAGGATCACATATGTTGGAAATTTGTCCATCAATTGCAGATGCAAAACCTTCTTGTGAAGTGCATCCGTTAGGAATTGGAGGAAAAGAAGATCCTGCTCGTTTGGTATTTAATTCGCCTGCCGGAGATGCAATCAACGTTTCTTTGGTAGATATGGGAACTCGTTTCCGTTTAATCGTAAACGAAGTAGAAGCTATTAAACCAATGGCAGATTTACCAAAATTACCAGTTGCAAGAGTTTTATGGGATTGTAAACCAAACCTTGATATCGCAGCTACGGCATGGATTTTGGCTGGAGGAGCGCATCACACCGTTTACAGCCAGGCCATTACAACAGAATACATGGAAGATTTTGCGGATATAGCCGGAATCGAATTGTTAGTAATTGACGAAAAAACGACCGTAAGAGAGTTTAAAGATAAGATCAATGCCAATGAAGCGTATTATCATTTGTTTCAAAATGGCCTTTAAGGCAGTAAAATGTAATTTGTAAGATGTAAAATGTGAAAAAACTCAAAAAGGTAATTTTTACATTTATAAAATGATTAATTTTCACGTCTAACATTTTACTTCTAACATTTAACTTTTTACAAACCAAAAAATTATCATTTATGAATGTATTAAAACGTTGCGTTTTCGGGGTGGGCCTTCTAAGTTTGACGGCAATTTCAGTTCAATGCAAAAACGATAAAAAAATGGATGCCACAACAGTTTCTTCAGATGAAAAAGCTTCAGTTACAATCGAAAAATCAGAATACGGAACAACTGCTAAAGGAGAAAAAGTAGACAGTTATAAATTGAAAAACCAAAACGGGATGGAAGTAGACATCATCACTTTTGGTGGAAGAATTACAGATTTAAAAGTACCGAATAAAGACGGTGTTTCTGAAAATGTGGTAATCGGATTTAATTCTTTAGCACAATACGAAAAAGAAAATCCATTCTTTGGCGCTTTGATCGGAAGATACGGAAACCGAATTGCGAAAGGAAAATTCACTTTAGACGAAAAAGAATATTCATTAGCAATTAACAATGCTCCAAATGCTTTGCACGGTGGACCGCAAGGTTTCTTTAACGTGGTTTGGAAAGCGGATGAAGCAAAATCTGGAGATACCGCAATTTTAAAATTATCTTATTTAAGTAAAGATATGGAAGAAGGGTATCCTGGAAATTTGAAAGTTTTTGTAACGTATACATTGACAAATGATAATCAACTAGAAGTTTTATACGAAGCAACTACTGATAAGAAAACAGTGGTGAATTTAACGCAGCATTCTTATTTCAATTTATCCGGAGATTTCACAAAAACAATCTTAGATCACGAATTGACTTTGAATGCCGATAAATTGGTTCCGGTTGATGCCACTTTAATTCCGACAGGAAAATTGGATGATGTTGCCAATACGCCTTTCGATTTCAGAACACCAAAATTAATTGGAAAAGACATCGAAGCTAAAAACGAACAATTAGAAAGAGGTAAAGGTTACGATCATTGTTGGGTGCTGAACAATCCTGAAAAAGGAAAAACAATCATTGCAAAAGTATACCACGCAGCAAGCGGAAGAGTTTTAGAAGTAACAACAGACGAACCTGGAATTCAGTTTTACTCTGGAAATTTCCTTGACGGAACTTTGCCAAATCCTAAAGGCGGAATATACGTACACAGAACAGGTTTATGTTTAGAAACAGAACATTATCCTGATTCTCCAAATCAGAAAAACTTCCCAACAACGGTTTTAAACCCGGGAGAAAATTATAAAACTAAAACTACTTTTAAATTTTCTGTAAAAAAATAGTTTTGGAATTATGTTAATTAGTTAGTAATTCTCTAAGAAACCTCGAAAGTAGTCCTTTCGAGGTTTTTTTATGAGAGACTGGAAAGAAATTGCTCGCAAAGACGCAAAGGCGCAAAGTTTTTTTAGCTTTGTTTATAAACTTTGCGACTTTGCGATTAATTTATCAGCTACTTTTAAAACTCTTAATTTCGCAATAGAAAAATTTAGGTAAAATGAAACATCTATTCAAAGCAGAAGCAAATTGGACTTCAAATAAAATTCAGGAAGATTCAACGAAGAGAATTTACAATAAAAGTCATCAAATTATAATTGAAGGAAAGCCTGTTTTAAATGTTTCGGCAGCAAAAGCTTTCAAAGGCGATCCCGAATTATATAATCCAGAAGATTTGCTTTTAAGCAGTTTGGTTTCCTGTCATATGATGTCCTATTTATATGTATGCTCTCAAAACGGAATAGAAGTTCTTGAATATTCAGATAATGCCAAAGCAACGCTTGAAGTTGCTATAGATGGAAGCGGGCGTTTTGTTGAGGTATTATTAAAACCTAAAGTAAAAATTTTAAATTCAGATAAAAAGGAGTTAGCATTGGAGCTTCATAAGAAAGCAAATCAATTATGTTTTATTGCTAATTCCTGTAATTTTCCTGTTTTGCATGAGGCGAGTTGTGAGGTTTGAATTTTAATATAGCCCACGGTTTCAACCGTGGGGACACAATACAATCACGATCTCTATCCAAAAGTTGAAACCTTGGGCTGTAATAAATACAAATGTTATAAAACCAAAAAAACCTCTTCTTTCGAAGAGGTTTTTGTACCCGGAGCCGGAGTCGAACCGGCACGGTTTCCCACAGGTGTTTGAGACCAGCGCGTCTACCAATTCCGCCATCCGGGCTTAGCAGACGAAAAAACAACTAATAAATCAGTTATTTTAACGCAATAGAATAAGTAATTATGAGGTCATAACTGTGCTTATTCCTTTAACACGGTGCAAATGTAAAAAATAAAATTAAATGTTCTACTAAAAATACTTAAATTTTTCCTTTCAGTGTCCAATAAATTTTCTAAATTTGCACCTCGTTAAAACGACGCACACACAACTAACTACACCCGAGGCATTTATACAAGTTTTGTTTTACCAAAAAAGTCAAGCCAAATTGTACGGAGCGCAGCGGAGCAAAAACAACAAATTATAATGTCGCACCTAGAACCAGAAGCTAAAATTTTTGCTTGTTCACAAAGTGTCTATCTTGCAGAAAAAATTGCCGAACAATACGGAATTCCGTTAGGCAAAGTAACGATGTCAACGTATAGTGATGGAGAATTTCAACCATCTTACGAAGAATCAATAAGAGGATTACGCGTTTTTATCGTGTGTTCAACTTTTCCATCTGCTGATAATTTGATGGAATTGTTACTAATGATCGATGCAGCAAAACGCGCATCTGCAAGACATATTACAGCTGTTATGCCATATTTTGGTTGGGCAAGACAGGATAGAAAAGACAAACCAAGAGTTCCGATTGGAGCAAAGTTAGTAGCTAATTTATTAACTGCTGCAGGAGCAACAAGAATCATGACAATGGATTTGCACGCAGATCAAATTCAGGGATTCTTTGAAAAACCAGTAGATCATTTATTTGCATCTACAATCTTTTTGCCTTACGTGCAGAGTTTAAATTTAGAAAATTTAACCATTGCATCACCAGATATGGGAGGTTCAAAAAGAGCATATGCATACTCTAAGTTTTTAGAATCAGATGTAGTAATCTGTTATAAACAAAGAAAAGCAGCCAACGTTATCGACACTATGGAACTAATTGGTGAAGTAAAAGGTCGTAACGTAATATTAGTAGACGACATGATCGATACAGGTGGAACATTAGCAAAAGCTGCCGATTTAATGATCGAAAAAGGAGCATTAAGCGTTAGAGCAATTTGTACACACGCTATTTTATCGGGTGGTGCTTACGAAAAAATTGAAAACTCAAAATTGAGCGAATTAATAGTTACCGATTCAATTCCGTTAAAGAAAGAATCAAAGAAAATCAGAGTAGTGAGTTGTGCACCTCTTTTTGCCGAAGTTATGCACATGGTGCACCACAACAATTCCATCAGTGGAAAATTCATAATGTAATAAGCAGTAAGCTTTATTACTAAGTGAAGAAAAGCCTAAAGCCTATGGCTTAAAGCTTATAGCAATGTATATTTATTAATAACTATATTTTTTTACAATGAAATCGATTACAATTAAAGGATCAGAAAGAGAAAGCGTGGGCAAAGTGTCAACTAAAGCCTTACGTAATGCTGGAGCGGTTCCTTGCGTGTTATACGGAGGAAATCAGGCAGTACACTTCTCAGCAGACGCTGCAGCGTTCAAAAACTTGGTTTACACTCCAAACGCACACACAGTTGTGATTGAGCTTGGAAAAGGAAAATCATTCAATGCAATTTTGCAAGACATTCAGGTTCACCCGGTATCTGACAAAATTTTACACATTGACTTCTTTCAATTATTTGATGACAAAGAAATCACTATGGAAGTTCCAGTAAAAATTGTTGGTACATCTAAAGGTGTTCTTGCAGGTGGTGTTTTACGTTTAAACACTCGTAAATTAAAAGTTAAAGCTTTACCTAAAGATCTTCCTGATTTTGTTGAAGCTGACATTACTCCACTTGAAATGGGTAACAAATTATACGTTACTAAAGTAGGTCAACCAGAATACAAAGTTATGCACCCAGAGAACACTGTTGTTGCTCAGGTAAGAATTTCTCGTGCTGCTATGAAAGCTGCTCAAGAAGCTGCAAAAGCTGCAAAAGCTCCTGCAAAAGGAAAGAAAAAATAATTTTTTTCAAATCAATACAAAAAGCATCAATCGAAAGATTGGTGCTTTTTTTTTGTTTTTAAAGGTTCTGAGTTGCTAAGGTGCTGAGGTTCTAAGGAAAGGCTCAAAGGTACAAAGGTTCATAGGTGCAAAGGGCTTTTTGGTGCTCTCAAACTAAAGGGAAACTATGCAAATAAATCCGTGTCATACGCGTTCCATTCTTAGCGCACCTTGCGTAAAACCATCGCGAACTTTGCGGTTAGATGTAATTATCTAATTGACACATTTTCTAATTATCTAATTTTCAAATTTTTTAGAAGCAGAAGCTTCAGGGTTTTCAAGACGTAACCTTCCTGCCATCCGCTATATCTTTTCCTGGCTAAAGAAGCCAGAAAAAGGATACCGCTGCTGTCAGGGCTAGCAAGATCGATTCATTTCTATAAGAAAGAGGTTCAAAGGTGCAAAGAGACAAAGGCGCAAAGTAAATCTGCGTCATCCGCGTCCCGTTCTTAGTGTACCTTGCGTAACTCCTTGCGAACTTTGCGGTTAAGATTAAATTATCTAATTGCCACATTTTCTAATTATCTAATTGGCGAGTTGACACATTCTCTAATTATCTAATCAACCAATTGCCACATTCCCTAATTAAGTTTATTTTTGCATTATGATAAAATGGATAACAAAACTGTTTTCATCAACACAAAAAGAAGAGAACACAGATAATAGGAAACCGGAGGTTCACGAACACCCAAAAAACAATATAGAAAGCGTGAGTAAAAAATATTTAATCGTAGGACTAGGTAATATTGGAGCCGAATATGTAAATACAAGACACAACATCGGATTTAAAGTCCTGGATTTCTTAGCCAAAAAAGAAAGTCTTTCTTTCGAAACCGTGAAGTTAGGAGCGCTTGCCGAATATAAATTTAAAGGAAGAACCTTTTTTCTGCTTAAGCCTAATACCTACATGAATTTAAGCGGTAAAGCTGTAAAATACTGGATGGATAAAGAAAATATTCCTTTAGAGAATATTTTAGTTATTACAGATGATTTAAACTTATCTTTCGGAACCATCAGAATCAAACCAAAAGGCAGTGACGGTGGTCATAACGGACTAAAAAACATCAACCTTGTTTTAAACACCCAACAATATACCCGTTTCAGATTTGGTATTAGCGATCAGTTTAAAAAAGGCCAACAAATTGACTACGTTTTAGGCGATTGGGACGAAGAAGAAAAAGCAAAATTACCGGAACGTTTAGAAGTTTCTTCAGAAATTATTAAGACATTCGGAACTGCCGGATTAGAAAATACCATGACCACTTTTAACGGAAAATAAAGATTTACAACTATTTACACGTTAAAAAAGCAATTTATCAATTAATTAAATTCAATTATAACAAAATAGTATTTTCTATTCCAAAGTTAAATGTTTAAATTTGGATAAATTATTATAAACCATAAAAATCATAATATCATGGCTTTTGAACTACCACAATTACCTTATGCATATGACGCATTAGAACCACATATTGATGCACGCACAATGGAGATTCACCATACTAAGCATCATAATGCATATACTACAAATCTTAACGCGGCTATTGCTGGTACAGATTTAGAAGGAAAAACAATCGAAAACATCTTAATTAACTTAGATAAATCAAACGCTGCAGTTCGTAACAATGGTGGAGGTTTCTACAACCACAATTTATTCTGGACTGTAATGTCTCCAGATGGAGGCGGATTACCAACAGGTGATTTATTAGCAGCAATTGAATCTTCTTTTGGAACTTTTGAAGAATTTAAAGCAAAATTTGCTAAAGCCGGAGCTACACAATTCGGTTCAGGATGGGCTTGGTTAACAGTGCAAAAAGGAGGAAAATTAGAAGTTGTAGGTACTCCAAATCAAGATAATCCATTGATGCCAGAAGTTGCTGGTAACGGTGGAACTCCAATCTTAGGAATGGATGTTTGGGAGCACGCTTACTACTTAAACTACCAAAACAGAAGACCAGATTATATCGAAGCTTTTTTCAGTGTAATTAACTGGACAGAAGTGGCAAGAAGATACGCTTTAGATAAATAGTCTTTTTAAGATAATAGACAAAGAGTAAAGAAAAAAGACGGATGGCTTGATAGCTATCCGTCTTTTTTTATTTATATATTTAAAAAATATGCGCAACAATCTTTATTCTTTGCTCTTTATTCTATTCTCTTTCCCCTAGAAATAAAAATAAAAAAGGCGGAATCTCTTCCGCCTTTTTTGCCCCAAATCTACCATAAACTTAACCTACTAATGTTATGGTTCAGTAAATGTATGGCAGTTATATTTATATAAAAAACTTTTTAGACGAATGGCAAATATATCCGATTAAGTAAAGAGTAAAGAGTAA
>NZ_MUGV01000031.1:70329-142524 GCF_002217275.1 Flavobacterium frigidimaris | reverse complement strand
AAGTAAATATAAACAAAAAAAGCCCCCGCTCTCCGAAGTTTTCCCAGCTCTCCGAAGTCTTCTTATGAAAAGCTGCGCAAATGTCTCTGACTTTGCCAATTTTTTTTCACGTCTAAGAAATTGTAAACCTGCTAAAAGTCTCCCGACTTTTTACGAATACTTCTGAGAATAAATTAAGTAAGAAAAATCATTACTTTTGAAAGAAAATTATGAAAGAAGGATATGTAATTCGGGATCAAAATCTGCCACATTTTATCACACCAACAGTTATAGACTGGATTGATATTTTTACACGTCAAACTTAAAGAGATATTGTAATTGAATGTTTCGATTATTGCATTAAAAACAAGGGAATGATTTTGTATGGTTATGTGATTATGAGTAATCATATTCATTTAATTGTTCAGTCTGAAGATGGAAAATTATCTGACTTAATCAGGTATTTTAAAAAGTTTATTGCAAAAAACATTTTAGATAAAATTAAAAACAGTCCTGAAAGTAGAAGAGAATGGATGTTAGAACGTTTTAAATTAGCAGCTGAAAAACATAAAAGAAATAAAGAATATCAATTCTGGCAATATGGAAATCACGCAGAAGAAATTTATTCAACAGCATTTATGTGGTCTAAACTGCATTACATACATTTAAATCCTGTCAGAGCAGGATTAGTAGCTAAAGCTTCGGAGTATATTTATTCTAGTGCCAGCAATGATGTTAATGATTCAGGATTGTTAGAAATTGAAAAGGTTGATAACCCTATAGTAAACGTATTAGATCCGAGGTCAATAACACTTTATGATTTATATTGAATTTAGTTGTAAAGTCTGAGACTTTGAGAGGTTTTCGTTTTTCAATTACATTTGTTTGAAATGGCGCAAAGTCAGTCCCGAAGGCTTTCGGGATTGCGCAGCGTGAGTGCCGAATAGATCCGACGAATACAATTACAACAAAAAAGCTCCAGATTTCTCTGAAGCTTTGTCTTAGTAGCGGGAAGCGTTCAAATATCTAACCAGTTAGTAAATGATTTTTATAAAATTGTTTCCTGATTTGTTTGCTAATCTTAATTCTCTTTGAGAAGGTAATTTTTTGCTAATTTTTAAACCATCAGTTCTTTATATTTACCACTTTCAAGATAATCCATTACTTTTAGAAAATTCTCGTAGTATGGAACTAAATATAAATTATCATTTTCCCCTTCCTGAATGGCATCATAAATTCTGGATTTATACATTTTGGTAAATTCATCATATTTTTTATTATTGCGACATAATTTCATTATTATAATAGCTTTAAAAAAAGGTGCCTTGAAAAAATAGTCATTCCAATCCATCCAGTCATATTTTTCTAATATTTTATCGTTTATATCTTGTATTGTAAGAAACTCATCGAAAAAAGGAAGATGATAATGTTCAATATAAACATTCATATTGTTTATTGCTTTTAAAATATTCTCATCTAGGATCTGGCCGTTTTCGTACGCAATTTCATGAGTTAACTCATCAGGAGAGTTAATATTTGGTATCATTTCATTGGTTAGTGTTTGCTGGCAGTAGAAAATAAAATTCCATGAATGACTGAAACTTTCAGATGCATAAGGGTCGGGCAGAATACTATTTAAAATTTTTTCCACCGATTTAAAGCTTATATATGACCTCATACCATCTTCTTTAGACATTGTAATAGGGTCATATAATCGATAGTCATAACCAAAGCCATAAGTTAAGACGTCATATTTATCTTTTGTTTCTCTGTAGAAGGTACCTGTGTTACATTCCATCATATAATCTAAATGCCGAAAGCCTAATTTTTTAAGATTAATATGCTTTACGATTAGATCATCGATCTTTTTAAGTTTTTCCATTTTTATATCTTATCAAATAAATTAGATTTTTAATTCTATTCTTATATTTTCAACCACAAATAAAATCTATTTACAAACCCACTGTCTCTAATTTTGCACCTTTAATTTTAACTATTTAATATTGATTTTTAAATTTATTAATGAAAATGGTAATAACGTAGGTTTGCAATCTCTGCAAATAAAAAGAATTTAAGAGTAAATATAAACGAAAAAAGCTCCAGATTTCTCTGAAGCTTTGTCTTGGTAGCGGGAACAGGACTCGAACCTGTGACCTTCGGGTTATGAGCCCGACGAGCTGCCTACTGCTCTATCCCGCGATGTTTCGGGTGCAAAGATACGCCGTTTTTTGAGAAATCCAACGAAAACTTTAAAAAATGTTTTATTTTCTGTATTGAGTTGATATGACTACCTTTGCAAAATAAATATTTCACAAATGTCACATAAAGCAGGTTTTGTAAACATCATCGGGAATCCAAACGTTGGAAAATCAACGTTGATGAACGCCTTTGTTGGAGAAAGATTATCGATCATTACATCAAAAGCACAAACAACTCGTCACCGTATTCTTGGAATCGTAAATGGCGAAGATTTTCAACTTATATTATCAGATACCCCAGGAATCATCAAACCAGCTTATGAAATGCAGGAGTCGATGATGAACTTCGTAAAATCGGCTTTTGAAGATGCTGATATTTTGGTTTACATGGTCGAAATAGGGGAGCAGGACTTAAAAGACGAAGCTTTCTTTAATAAAATTATCCATGCTAAAATTCCGGTTTTATTATTGTTGAATAAAATTGACAACTCAAATCAGGAACAATTAGAAGAACAAGTAGCATTTTGGACAGCGAAAGTGCCAAATGCAGAAATTTTCCCAATCTCAGCTTTGCAGAATTTTAATGTACCGGAAGTTTTCAGCAGAATTATTTCTTTGTTGCCAGAATCTCCGGCCTATTATCCTAAAGATCAATTAACAGACAAACCAGAACGTTTTTTCGTAAACGAGACAATCCGTGAGAAAATCTTGTTGAATTACAGCAAAGAGATTCCGTATGCAGTTGAAATCGTAACGGAAGAATTTTTTGAAGATGAAAAAATTATCAGAATCCGTTCGATCATTATGGTAGAACGCGAAACACAAAAAGGAATTATCATTGGACATAAAGGTGCGGCTCTTAAGAAAGTTGGAACCGATGCGCGTGCTGATCTAGAGAAGTTCTTCGGAAAACAAATTCACATTGAATTGGTTGTTAAGGTGAATAAGAATTGGAGAAGTAACGCGAATATGTTGAAACGTTTCGGGTATAATCAGTAAAGAGTTTTCAGTCACAGTCACAGTTTTCAGATGCCAAACTGTGACTGTGACTGAGACTGCGACTAAATATAGACGCAAAAAATAAGGGTACTTAGAAACTTAGTGGCTTAGCCACTTTTTTTACCTACCTTTGCAAAAAATTAAAATAAAGCATTTTGGATGTATAAGTGATTGATTATGGGATACTAATAATCAAAATCTAAAGTCTAAAATCTAAAATTCAAAAAAATGAATAACATTGTTGCGATAGTAGGAAGACCTAATGTAGGGAAATCAACCCTTTTTAATAGGCTGATACAAAGAAGAGAAGCTATTGTAGATTCAGTATCTGGGGTTACCCGTGATAGAAACTATGGTAAAAGCGAGTGGAACGGAAAAGAGTTTTCTGTAATTGATACCGGCGGATATGTTCGCGGATCTGATGACGTATTTGAAGGAGAAATCCGTAAACAAGTGGAGCTTGCTATAGACGAAGCTGATGTTATTATTTTTGTGGTTGATGTAGAAGAAGGAATTACACCAATGGATGATGTTGTTGCACGCTTATTGCGTAAAGTGACTAAACCGGTTTTATTGGCGGTAAATAAAGTTGATAACGCAATGCGTGAGAAAGATGCGCTTGAGTTTTATAATCTTGGTTTAGGAGAATATTTCACATTTGCGAGTATTTCTGGAAGTGGAACAGGAGATTTATTAGATGCTTTAATCGAATCTTTCCCAGTAAAACCAGAACCAGTTCAGGAAGAAGTGGTTTTGCCACGTTTTGCTGTTGTAGGTCGTCCGAATGCTGGTAAATCAAGTTTTATCAATGCATTAATCGGTAAAGAGCGTTTCATGGTAACGGATATTGCGGGAACAACTCGTGATGCTATTGATACCAAATTTGACCGTTTTGGTTTTGAATTTAATCTGGTTGATACTGCGGGAATCCGTCGTAAAGCTAAGGTGAAGGAAGATTTAGAATTTTATTCTGTAATGCGTTCGGTTCGTGCCATTGAGCATGCAGATATCTGTATATTGGTTATCGATGCAACCCGTGGATTTGAAGGTCAGGATCAGAGTATTTTCTGGTTGGCTGAGAAAAACCGCAAAGGTGTTGTAATCTTAGTAAACAAATGGGATTTGGTTGAAAAAGATACCATGTCGACTCGTGATTACGAAGAGAAAATCAAAAAAGAATTAATGCCTTTTACTGATGTGCCAATTTTGTTCGTTTCGGCTTTAACGAAACAACGTTTATTGAAAGCATTGGAAGCTACGGTTCAGGTTTTCGAAAATAGAAAACAAAGAATTGCGACTTCAAAATTCAACGAATATATGTTGAAAGTAATCGAAGCTTATCCGCCACCAGCGACAAAAGGTAAATATGTGAAAATTAAATATTGTATGCAATTGCCAACATTAACACCTCAGTTTGTGTTTTTTGCGAACATGCCACAATATGTTAAAGAACCATATAAAAGATATCTTGAAAATAAAATTAGAGAAAATTGGGACTTTGCAGGAGTGCCAATCGATATTTATATTAGAGAGAAATAATACTAAATCCCCGCCACAACGGGGATTTTTTTATGACTAATTTTAATTTTAGAGAATTTTAGTTTCATTTAATTGGCACACTATTTGAATAAATGTAAAAACTACAATTAAACCTTTTGTGTTTTTTGTAGTCTTACTATTCTAACTAACCAATTTTATGACCAGGATTTTTTCATTATTACTGTTTTTTCTTTTTTGTTTTGCCGCAAATGCCCAGAACGATATTGTTGTCAAAGGAACTGTAGTTGACATCAATACACAACTTCCTCTAGAACTTGCTACTGTTTATTTTACGACTGTAAAAGATTCTACTATAATAGAATATGCTACTACAGACAAAAATGGTGTTTTTAGAATAAACACTAAAAAATACGACAAACCTGTTTTGCTAAAAATAAATTATATGGGTTATCAGCCTTATATAGAAGAGCAAAAAGGACTTTTAGAAAGCAAGGATTTCGGAAAATTATACGTGCTTGAAAATGTAAACGCACTAGATAATGTTGTAATCAAAAGTGCTGCTCCGCCAATCACGATGAAAAAAGACACATTGGAGTTTAATGCGGCTTCGTATAAAGTACGGCCAGATTCTAATGTTGAAACGCTGCTTAAGCAATTGCCCGGCGTTGACGTTGACAATGACGGAAAGGTGACGGTAAATGGGCGGGAAGTGACGCAGTTTTTAGTCAACGGAAAAACATTTTTTGATAAAGATGGTGCTTTGCTTTTAAAAAATCTACCAGCAGACATTATAAAAAAGATTCAGGTTTCAGATTTTAAATCTAAAAAAGAGGAACTCGCCAAACAGGAATCGACTTCAGATTATTCGTCGATTAACCTGACTATTGATGAGAAGAAAAACAAAGGTTATTTCGGAAAAATATTAGGCGGTTATGGTTCTGATGACCGGTACGAAAGTAGTTTGCTTATGAATTTCTTTAATAACAAACGAAAGATTAGCGTTTTAGGATCATCAAATAATATAAATTCGACCGGATTTGCTCAGGATGAAGTATTTGATAATATGGGAGGCGGAAGAAATAATAGCAGTAAAAATAGCGGTTCTACCGGTAGCGGAAAAGGAATTACACAATCGAATTTATTCGGGGTCAATTATACAGATGACTGGAGTGAAAAATTGGCGGCTATGGGAAGCTACAATTTTTCTAATACCATTAATAAAAACGAAAGTAAGGCCAACCAGCTTAGTTTTTTGCCAACAGGAAATATCATTACGGAATCTGATGCTAAAACAAGAAATGAAAATACAGGCAACAAAGCTAATTTTGAATTAGAATATAAAATAGATCCGACCACAAGACTTGTTGTTGCTCCAAAATTAAATCAGTCCCGATCTAATAGCGATTCATCTTCGTCTACTTCTTCGGTAGATGAAAATGGCGATGCTTTAAACGAAAGTACGGCTAAATCTTATAATGAAAGCAATAATACAAGTTTTGCCAACACGATCAATTTTAATAAAGTGTTTAAGAAAAAAAATCGGAATCTTAGTTTTGTTTTTGATAACAATAATTCAAAGACAGATTCTGATGGATTTAATCAATCGGAAACTATTTTTTATCAGGATAGTAAACCAGACGATTTAAGAAATCAGAATACTAAAAATAATAGTAGTAGTGATTCTTATTCGGCTGATATTGAATACACAGAACCTATTACAGATTCATTAAGAATACGATTTGGATCTGATTTTGATTGGAAAAATGAAATAAAAGATCAAAAAACCTTTGATTTTGATGCAGCAACACAATCGTATTCTGATTTGAATGAATCATTAACTACCTATACAACTTCGAGGCAAAATTCAGTTAGTCCAAAGGTTGGAGTTACTTTGCAAAAGAACAAATTCACGTTAAATCTGGATTCTAAAACGTCTTTGGTTGATTTTGATAATTACTCGTTGTACTTGGGTAAAGAGACGGAATTGAATAAGAAATATGCTTTGCCTTTTGCAACGGCTCAGTTTCGATATAAATTCAGCCGATCAAAAAACCTGACTTTAAAATACGATTATTCAAGTACACTTCCTTCTGCCAGTTATTTAATGCCGGTTGCGAATTTAAGTAATCCGTTGAACTCTATTATCGGAAATCCAAACCTGGATCCAATCGAGAAAAACACCGTGAATTTTAATTTCAGAAATTTCGATTTCAGAACGCGTTCAGGCTATAGTTTTATGGCAAAAGGAGATTATTACAGTAATGATATTTATGCTACATCTGTGTATGACGACAGTGGTAAACGAACGACATCTTACATTAATATATCAGGAACTTACGTGGTTTCTGTTGGAGGGAACTGGAGTCAGTCTATTAAAAGAGACGCTCATGTTTTAAGATATGGTTTGGCACTAAACGGTAGCTATTCGTTTGATAAAGGATTTACAAACGCCGTAATGTACAATGCAAAATCTACAGCTATAAGTCCAAAAATTTACATGACGTATGAATATGGAGAAGTGCTTACCATTTCACCATCCTATAGTTTGTCTTATAACGAAACAAAATATGAGAATTATAACAGAGACGCGAGTTCAAATGTGCTTCATAAAATCAATTTGCAAACAACGTCTTACTGGCCGGCGAATTTGATTTTTGGAAATGATTTCGGCTATACCTACAATTCTAATATTTCGGGTGATTTCAAAAAAGATTTCTTTCTATGGAATACCAGTTTATCATATGGCTTCTTTGATAAAAAGCTTTATGCCAAAGTAAAAGTTTATGATGTTTTAAATCAGAATCAAAGTGCTACCAGAACGATCTCAGCTACTTCTATTCGTGATGAGGAAAATACAGTTCTAAAAAGATATATGATGTTCTCTTTGGCTTATAAAATTGGAAATTTTTCATCTAAAGAAAAAGGACAAAAGAGAAGAGGAGGAGAGCGTCAGGAAAGGGAAGAATAGATTTTTGTAAAATTCCAATCTAAAAAAAATTCCAAATTCCAAATTCCAACAAAACAGCCTTTGTAGATCTGCAATTTTTGTTGGAATTTGGAATTTCAATTTTGGAATTTTATTTTCTCTATTTTTTCAGTTTACGATCAATTCGGTGATAAACGGTAAAACGAATAATATCCCTATCGTAGAAGTCAACACCGCTTGCACGCCTTTGAAAACTTTTCAAATAACCAACTTCTAAACCTATATTAGGATTGAAATGATAACGTAAAGCAGCATAAAGCCGGTTTTGATCGAAAGTATTTCGTTTGTTGTCTTTTCCGAAATTAAGCAGGACTTCATCAGAAATAGTACCTTTTATGCTTTGTTTTTCTTTCTTCCAAAGATCAAAAGTCGATTGTAATCTGTATCTGAATCGGAAAGCAAAAGAAAAATCATCCAATAATTCCGTTTTAGTAGCTTGCTGAATAAAACGTTCTTCCAGTTGAAAACGATTATGGAAGGTAATTTTAGCAATATCGTTAATTAACGTAATGTCTTGTTGAACGCGATATTCGGGAACAGAAAAGTCAGGATCAAAATGTGCATCTTGTGTGTTGACATTAAAAAAGGCAAATCCGCTTCCTAGATCTACTAATTTCGTGGCGCGATATCTTCCCTGAACTCGTATTACAAATAGATTTTCATGAATAGGATTTACAAAACTTCGGTTATCAAATTCAGAATGTAAGGCCCATTTTTCAGTTAAAGGCAGAATATTGTAATATCGAACCCAGGTCAGGGTTTGCTGGTCGATAGTGCGTTTGTTTTGCGCAATTCCGATTTGACTTAAAAGACCAAAAAAGAAAATTATCCTGAGAATTTTCATTTACATAAATTCAGGCTGCGAATATATACAAATCAAAATGTATTTTGGGAAGATTAAAATTGGTTTAAAATGCTTTTTTGTGATTATAAAAAAACGAGGCAAGTTTTTAAGCTTGCCTCGTTTTATATATCGAAATTAATTAATTTCTTATAATGAATATTTCAATGTAACGCCATACGTTCTTTGATCTCCAATTACGCCAGCATATTGTCCTGAGTTTCCTCCTGCAGGCAACAATTGCTCATAGTAATCTTTGTTTAATAGGTTACGTCCCCAGAAGTAAACCGATAATCCCTGAGAAGCACGGAAACCTAAACGAGCATTAAAAATCGCATAACCCGGAACTACTAAATATTTTGAAGCAGAAGGACTAGAAGAGAATTCAGAACGTGCATACGAATCAATAGCTAAGAAAATTTTTCCCGCGTTTCCAAAGAATCTTGCGTTATCAGAAAGTTCTCCGCCTAACGATCCGGCCCATCTTGATGCACCCGGTAAATCAGTTCCTGAAACATCTTTATAAGCTACCGGAGCTCCGGTCTCTTCTAATGGAAGTGGTGCATTTGTAAATTTCACATAAGTACCTTCAGTATAAGTAGCAGCAGCATTTACGGTTAAATGTTGGCTGAAAACAAAACTTGCATCCAATTCAGCACCTCTTACACGAACTTTATCTGCATTAGCAAGATAACCACGGTTTACACCCAATTCAGCTGCCTGAACGTTTGTTTGGAAATCTTTAATTTCGGTATTAAATAAAGCTAAATTAAATATTGAATTTTTAAAAGGAGAAGTTTTTACTCCCACTTCATAATGATTTACTTTCTCTGGTTTAATTACCGCCAGATCAAGCAAAGGTTGTCCTTTTGCATCGGTTGGTAATCCGGCAACGTTTACTCCAACTGGTTTGTAGCTTTTTGCATAAGTAGCATAAGCATTGATTTTATCAGATGCTTTATAAGTTAAAGTTAAGTTTCCGGAAAAGTCGGTATTATCTGTGCTAGAGTCAAATGCCTGATCAGAATAAACCAGTTTTTTCAAGGCTAGTAATGCTGGATCAGTTGTTTGAAGACCTCCATACGTCGTACGGGCATAATGCGCGTCTTTTTTATCGAAGTTGTATCTTAAACCTGGTAAAATATGTATTTTCTCTGTAATAGCCCAGTCCAATTGTCCAAATACTGCCGCACTCGAGGCTCTGATATTGGCATCTGTTTTGATTCCGTATCCTTCAAAAAGCCCCGGAGTTTTCCATAACGGACTTGTTGTACTTTGAGCAAATCTCCATTGTGCGTTTCCAGATTCTTCTGTACCGTCTGTTTGAGAAGTTTGGTCAATGAAGAATACACCTGCAACTCCGCTTAATTTTGAGGTTAGCTGACCTGCATAACGTACTTCTTGCGTAATCTGTGTTTGTCTTGTTGGGTTTTGTGATTTTGCTAATACTTGCAATCCCGTAAAATCCCTGTCATTTGATGGATCCCAGTTCCAGAATCTCCAGGCTGTTGTTGAAGTAAGTGTTCCGCCACCAATTTTGGTGTCAATATTTAGCGAAATACCTCCCATGTCTTGTCCTGAACGCCATGGGGTATCGTGGTCGATTTTACGATCAAAAGCATTTAAACTTGGTAATTGATAGTTTAAGTCTTTAATAATAGCATCAAACTGGCGGTAAGCTGCTCTTTGAGTAGGAGCAACACCAGCAACAACCTGTGCGTATCCGTCTGGACGTTGCGTTGTAATATCTGCTGCTAATATAATATTAGTATTTTCTGTAGGAGTCCAAAGTAATTGTCCTCTGATTCCTTGATTGTTTAAAGTATTAGTTGGTCTTCCCGTTACTACATTATCAATTAAACCATCACGTTGTGTACCTGAAAAAGACAAACGCCCAGCTACTTTTTTACCTAATGCCCCTGTAACTGAAGCTTTAGCTTGTAAGAAGTTATAATTTCCGTAGCTTACTTCAAAATCAGCTCCTGATGTAAAACTTGGCTTACGGGTTGTAATGTTAAAAGCTCCTGAAGTGGTGTTTTTACCAAATAAAGATCCTTGTGGGCCACGTAGTACTTCGATTTGCTCTACATCAATAAAATCTAAAGTTGTAGCGGCTGGACGAGCGTAATAAACACCATCAACATAGAAACCAACTCCTGGATCGATTCCGTCATTTGTTAGTCCGAATGGAGAACCAAGGCTACGAATATTAATCCCTGTATTTCTTGGATTTGATGAATATAATTGAACAGAAGGAACCAATTCTTTGATACGGTTTACGTTAAAGGCACCAGTTTGTTCTGCTTGTTTTCCTGTAATAACAGAAATGGCAATTGGCACATCCTGAACTTTTTCGATACGACGTCTTGAAGAAACCACAACTTCTACAAGTTCATTTTCTTCTTTTAAGATAACTGCTAATGGAGTTGCTGGTATTGCATCCAATTCTATTTCTGTAGTTTTATAGCCAACGTATTGAACCAAAATAGTTACCGGAAGTTTTCCTTTAGTATTGATTGAAAATTTTCCATTTGAATCTGAAGTTGTGCTAGAAGTAGTTCCTTTGATAACAATGTTAACGGCTTCTAATGGAGTGTTTTCTGTTGTTGTTACGACACCTTCGATATTTTGTGCGTAAGATGTTGTAAAGGCTAATAGTAAAAAGATACTTGTAAGTGATATTTTATATAGATTTTTCATTTTTTATATTAAGTATATGTAATTAGTAGAATTTAAATTAATTTTTTTTTACCAACACATGCACATCATAAATGAATTGTTTTTCACAGTTGTGAATGGACTATAATTACTTTGCAAAAGATTTTTTGTTACACCTGATTTACTGGAATGTACTTTCATCGGTTAAAAATTTGTAAATGATTTGTTAATTATTTTTGGCAAATATATACAAATTCTATTAAACCGATAGAGTTTAGGGAATATTTTTTTATTTCTTTACCAATGAGGCAATTGTAATGCCTTCCATTGCCTTCAGCGTTTTATCTCTTATAAGAAGTAAACCGTGACGCAGACTGCATTCTGACTCGGTTTTGCAATCAGAACACGGTTCGTAGAAATTTAAAGAAGCACAAGGCAAAAGTGCAATTGCACCATCAAATAAACGGTGAATTTCAGCCAAAGTAATCTCATTTTTAGATTTTATCAGATAATAACCGCCAAATTTTCCTTGCTTACTACTCACAAAACGTCCTCGTTTTAGATCCAATAAAATTTGTTCTAAAAACTTTTTAGGAATGTTGGCGCCATCAGCAATTTCTATGGTTCTTGAAATGTGATTTTCGTCTTGTTCTGCTAAATAAAGTAAGGCCTTAAGGGCGTATTTTGCTTTATGTGATAACATCTATATTTTAATTATGAATTATAAATTGTGAATTATGAATTTTGAAACTGAAAACTGTCACTGAATACTGCGACTTGTTTTTACCAGCCTCCGCTAGAACCTCCGCCTGAGAATCCGCCTCCGCCAAATCCTCCACCGAAGCCTCCGCCTCCGCCTCCGAAACCACCTCCTGATGATCCTCCGCCGAAACCTCCAAATCCTCCGCCGCTTCTGCCAAGACTGCTTAGAAGAATTACATCCATCAGGCTAGGGCCGCCCCCGCCGTTGTTACCAGAATTTCCTCCACCGCCTCTTTTATTTCGGGACAGTAAAATTAATACAATTACAACAATTACAATGAAAGGTACTATCGGAAAGTCTTTTCCTTTGGTTTGTTTTCTTTCTCCTTTGAATTTTCCTTTAAAAACATCAATTATAGCATCTGTTCCCTTGTCAAGACCATTGTAAAAACTTCCTGCTTTAAACTCCGGAATAATAATGTTTCTAATTATGGTTCCGCCAATTCCCGCTGTTAAGCGATCTTCAACTCCGTATCCGGGATTGATGGCAATTTTTTTCTCATCTTTTGCTAATAAAATAATAACACCATTGTCATCTTGCTTTGTTCCTCCAATTCCCCAGGTTTGTCCCCATTTTGTTGCGAGCTGACTCACATCTTCACCTTTCAGACTTTCAATTGTAATGACTACAATTTGAGTAGTGGTTGAATCGGCATAATGAATTAGTTTTTCTTCTAATTGTGCTTTTTCAGAAGCACTTAAAATATTGGCATAATCATAAACCGAAGTTTGTAAACTTGGTTTCTCCGGAATTGTAAACTGTGCAAAAATACTATTGCAGATAAAAAATGCGATAAGCAAAAAAGTAAATTGAAAAATTCCGTTGGAATTTGGGATTTTATTATTGGAATTTTTCATCATTTATCCTTTTGAGATTTCGTTAGATAGTTCGTTAGTGTCTTCTTCAGACCATGGAAAATATTTTTTCAGTTGTTCGCCGGCGTTTAAAATTCCGTCAACAATTCCCTGCTTAAAATTTCCTGCTTTAAATTGTATTGTCATTGCATCTTTGGTGCAATCCCAAAAATCAGAAGAGACAAGGTCATTTATGCCTTTATCTCCACAAATGGCAAAGCTTTTATCAGCAACAGCAAAGTAAAATAAAACCCCATTTTGTTGCTGGGTTTCATTCATTTTTAATTCATGAAAAACTTCTAAAGCCCTGTCAAAAGGAACTTTAGAAGTTGTTTGTTCTATATGTACTCTAATTTCGCCAGAAGTATTTTTTTCGGCCACACGAATGGCTTCAACAATTGTTTGTTCATCTTCTTTGGATAAAAAATCTTCTACTTGTGACATTGGAGTTATTTTAGATATTAGATTTCAGATATTAGATTTTAGACTAAATCTTAGATGCTAAGAAGTCTAATTAATCTAAAATCTAGTTTTAGAATTTTACTTCAACTGGTTTATCAGCACCTGCAACAGCTTCAAAATATGGTTTTTCTTTGTAGCTTAAAAACCAACTGTTTGGAATTGCAAGAACATAACCATTATAATCTTGTACAGCTTCGTTAAAACGGGTTCTGGCCGTTAAAATTTGATTTTCTGTACTAGCCAGTTCATCCTGTAATTTTAGGAAGTTTTCATTTGCTTTTAATGTTGGATATTGTTCAACAGAAACCAATAATCTTGATAAAGAAGAAGATACACCACTTTGAGCCTGGTTGTATTGCGCTAATTGCTCAGGAGTTACGTTGCTTGGATCAATGGTTACCGAAGTAGCTTTTGCTCTGGCCTCTATTACAGCTGTCAAAGTTGATTTTTCGAAATCTGCTGCACCTTTTACTGTGTTAACTAAATTCCCGATAAGATCATTTCTTCTTTGGTAAGTTGTACTAACATTTCCCCATTCTTTGTTAACTGCCTGATTTTTTTGCAAACCAGTATTTTTAATTCCGATTGACCAAAAAGCAATAATAGCGATTAGTACGACAATAATTCCTACGGGGATTAACCATTTTTTCATATCTGTTTTGTTTTAAATTTATTTCTAATTTTTAATAAATATACTATAATTCGTTCTTAATTTCGTTTAATTGTGTTTTTATGGTCTCTAATTTACGTATTATTTCGAATTTATCTAATGTTTTCTTTTGTCCTTCTTTCAAATGTGTTTTGGCACCTTCTAGTGTAAAACCTCTTTCTTTAACCAAATGATAGATCAATTGCAGGTTGGTGATATCTTCCGGCGTAAACATTCTGTTGCCTTTGGCATTCTTTTTAGGTTTCAAAATATCAAATTCACTATCCCAAAACCGTATCAATGACGCATTGACATTAAAAGCTTTGGCTACTTCGCCAATGCTGTAATATCTTTTATCTTTTGAAAGCTCAATATGCATGTTTTTTAATTTTCTATTTTATTCCAAAAATAACACTTTTTAAGGTATTAATCTAATGACTGGTTTTCCTGGTTCGCCATTTGTGAAATTGCCACATATTCGACAGCCGAAATATTTCCGTAATAAAAATTCAGCGGATTCACTACTTTCCCGTCTTTATGAACTTCGTAATGACAATGCGGGCCTTCAGATCTTCCGGTACTTCCCACATAACCAATAACATCGCCTCTTTTTACTTTTTGTCCCGGCCTGCAGTTGTATTTGCTTAAATGCGCATACAAACTCTCATAACCAAAACCATGCCTGATCACAACATGATTTCCAAATCCGGAAGCCGAATTGTCCGCTCTTGCCACAACGCCATCGCCTGTTGCATAAACCGGAGAGCCCGTATTGGCGGTAAAATCCATTCCGTTGTGCATTTTTCGCACTTTCGTGAAAGGATCAATTCGATATCCAAATCCCGAAGCAACACGTTTTAAATTTTCATTCTGAACAGGCTGAATTGCCGGAATTGCTAATAGCAAACTGCCTTTTACACTGGCTAATTTCAAAATTTCATCTAATGATTTGGACTGAATCGCCAGTTCTTTCGAAAGTTTATCAATGCGTTTTGTGGTATTCAAAACCAATTGCGAATTGTTGTAACCTTCTAAATCTTTATATCTTTTAGGATCCCTGAATCCCGCTTTTCTAATCGAATCCGGAATTTCTGTTTTATTAAAATAAACTCTGTAAATAGTATTATCTCTGTTTTCTAATGCTTCGGTTACATCATCAATTTCATCCATTTTCTTATTCAAAATGGCGTATTGTAATTTCAAATTTTCAATTTCACGTGCCTGCAAACGATCTTTTGGAGTTTCAAAAAAAGGAGTGTTAATTAAAAGAACAAAAACCAGGAAACCAAACAGTGCTGAGGCTAATAAAAACAATAAGGCATAGCCAATTTTCGCCCTTTTTCTGGTTTTTATTTTCGTATAAGCCAGATTTTCTGAGTCGTAATAATATTTTACTTTCGCCATATTTTAAAATACCCTATTTTTGCAGCTTGTAAAATAAGTTAGTCGAACAAATTTACTAAATGTTTCAGTTGTTCGCCTCTTTTTTTCAAGTTTAAAAAACAATTAGATAATTAGATAATTGAGTCAATTAGATAATGCAGTAATTGGATAATTTATTGTTGGTTGAGATAAGTTTTTAAGGAATAATTATCTAATTGACACATTATCTAATTGACACATTAAAAATCGTCACATTATCAGATTGTCTAATTGGCACATTATCAAATTGTCACATTAATAAAATATGAAATCACAAGACGTACGTAAGCAATTTTTAGATTTTTTCGAGAGCAAAGGACACACAATCGTTCCTTCGGCTCCTATTGTACTTAAAGACGACCCAACCTTAATGTTCAACAACTCGGGTATGGCCCAGTTTAAAGAATATTTTTTAGGAAACGGAACTCCAAAAAGTCCAAGAATTGCCGATACGCAAAAATGTCTTCGTGTTTCAGGAAAACATAATGATCTTGAAGAGGTTGGTATTGATACGTACCACCACACTATGTTTGAGATGTTAGGAAACTGGTCTTTTGGAGATTATTTCAAGAAGGAAGCGATCAATTGGGCTTGGGAATTATTGACAGAAGTTTACAAAATTGATAAAGATATTCTTTACGTAACTGTTTTTGAAGGAAGCGAAGAAGAAAACGTTCCTTTCGACCAGGAAGCTTATGATATCTGGAAAACATTAATTGCTGAAGACAGAATTTTACTTGGAAATAAAAAAGACAATTTCTGGGAAATGGGAGATCAGGGACCTTGTGGACCTTGTTCTGAAATTCACGTTGATATTCGTTCTGCTGAAGAAAAGGCTGTTACGCCAGGAAAAGATTTAGTAAATAATGATCACCCGCACGTAGTTGAAATCTGGAATAATGTATTCATGGAATTCAACCGTAAAGCGGATGGATCTTTAGAAAAATTGCCTGCACAGCACGTTGATACCGGAATGGGATTTGAGCGTTTGTGTATGGTTTTACAAAACGTGCAATCTAACTATGACACTGACGTTTTTACACCTCTTATTAAAGAAATTGAATCTATTACAGGATCAAAATATACAATTAAAGCTTCTAACGAAGCGGAAGAAAAAGTAAACATTGCCATTCGTGTTATTGCAGATCACGTTCGTGCTGTAGCTTTTGCTATTGCTGATGGTCAGTTGCCATCTAACACCGGAGCGGGTTATGTTATTCGTAGAATTTTGCGTCGTGCAATTCGTTACGGTTTTACTTTCCTGGATACAAAAGAGCCATTTATTTATAAATTGGTTGAGGTTTTAAGCACTCAAATGGGAGGTTCTTTCCCGGAAATCAGAATACAAAAATCACTTTGTGCCAACGTAATTAAAGAAGAAGAAAATTCATTTTTAAGAACATTAGATCAAGGTTTGATTTTGTTGGAAAACATCATTTCAAATTCTACAGAAACAACAATTTCTGGTAAAAAAGCATTTGAATTATTTGATACTTACGGTTTTCCAATCGACTTAACGGCTTTGATTCTTTCAGAAAAAGGATTGCAGTTAGACGAAGCTGGTTTCGAATCGGAATTACAAAAACAAAAAGAGCGTTCTCGTGCGGCTTCTAAAGTAAAAGCAGGAGACTGGCAAATTTTGATTGATGATGAAGATGAAGAATTCATTGGTTACGATCATACGGAAGCAACTGTAAAAATTACACGTTACCGTAAAGTTGAAAGTGCTAAAGATGGAGAAGTATTTCAAATTGTATTTAACATGACGCCTTTTTATCCGGAAGGTGGAGGACAAGTGGGAGATAAAGGATATTTTGAAGCTTCAAACGGAGATGTAATCTATATTTTTGATACTAAAAAAGAGAACAACGTAATTATTCATTTCGCGAAAGATTTACCAAATAATTTATCTGAAACTTTCAGAGCTGTTGTAGATAAAACGATTCGTAAAAGTTCTGCTTCAAATCACTCTGCTACGCACTTAATGCACCAGGCATTGCGTCACATTTTAGGAACGCATGTCGAGCAAAAAGGATCTTTGGTAAACCAAAAGAACTTACGTTTTGACTTTTCTCATTTCTCAAAAGTTACTGATGAAGAATTGCAACAAGTTGAAGATTTCGTAAATGCGAGAATTCAGGAGCAATTGCCATTGATTGAAAGAAGAAATGTTCCTTTTAAACAAGCAGTTGAAGAAGGTGCAATGGCATTATTTGGAGAGAAATACGGAGATAATGTTCGTGCCATTAAATTTGGAGACAGTATGGAATTATGTGGAGGAATTCACGTAAACAACACCGCTGATATCTGGTATTTCAAAATTGTAAGCGAAGGTGCTGTAGCATCTGGAATTCGTCGTATCGAAGCGATTACAGCTGATGCTGTAAAAGATTATTTTGCAACTCAGGCTGACAAATTAAAAGAAATCAATGGTGTGTTGAAAAATGCACAAGATCCTATAAAAGCAGTTATTTCATTACAGGATGATAACGCTAAATTGAAAAAACAGGTAGAGCAATTATTGAAAGAAAAAGTAGGCGCTTTAAAATCAGAATTGGAGAAAGATTTCCAAGAAATAAACGGCGTAAATTTCCTTGCTAAACAAGTAGATTTAAGTATGGCGTCGACTAAAGATTTGGCTTCTGCATTAGGAAGTTCAAAAGCAGATTCATTTGTGTTTTTAGCTTCTATAGAAGATGGATTGCCAAATATTCACTGTTATATTGCTAAAGAATTGGTTGCTTCAAAAAGCTTAAACGCAAATGCAGTAATCAAAGAATTAGGAAAATATATTGAAGGAAACGGGGGAGGGCAGCCTTTCTTCGCTTCTGGAAAAGGTAAAAATGCTGCTGGAATTGCGGAGGCTTTGTCTCATGCGGTTGAGTTTGTGAAATAAGATTTTTTATATTCGCAAAGACGCAGAGTCGCAAAGTTTTTTAAGCTTTGCGACTTTTTTTTGCTTTATAAATTTATATTTATAAGTTTTTACTTTAAATTAAATGAATGACTGAAAATGAAATATCAGCTATTGTGGTTGATATATGCTACAAAATGCATGTGAAGCTTGGGCCAGGTTTGTTAGAATCAGTTTATGAAGCAATTTTATTTTACGAATTAACTAAAAAGGGCTTATTTGTAGAAAGACAAAAAATGCTTCCCGTTGTTTGGGATGAGATTAAACTTGATATTGGTTTTCGAGCCGATTTAATAATTGAGAATAAATTAATTTTAGAAATTAAATCAATTGAAAAAATAACAGAAGTTCATGCAAAACAAACTATGACGTATCTGAAAATTACAAAAATGAAATTAGGTTTGCTGATAAATTTTAATGTGCCGTTAATTAAATTTGGTATTACAAGATTAGTTAATAATCTTTAGTAAAAGGTACACAGCCAAAAACTTTGCGACTTTGCGACTTTGCGCGATTAAAAAAAATACTTTTAAAAAGTTGGTTTAAATAACAAAGTCGCAAAGCTTTAAAAAAAACTTTGCGACTCTGCGTCTTTGCGAGATTATTTTTTCTTCACCAAGCTTTAAAAATTACTTGCGTTCTCCGATCTGTTGACGCCACATAGCGTAATACAAACCTCTCTCCACGATTAATTCTTCGTGTTTACCCTGCTCGATGATTTTTCCTTGTTCCAAGACAAATATCTTATCTGCATGCATTACAGTTGATAAACGGTGCGCGATTAAAACCGTGATTCTGTTTTTATCTGAAATGTTTCTGATTGTTGCGTTAATTTCTTCTTCCGTAATGGAATCTAATGCTGAAGTTGCTTCATCAAAAATCAATAAATTAGGATTTCTTAAAATAGCTCTGGCGATTGATAAACGTTGTTTTTCTCCACCTGAAACTTTAATTCCACCTTCACCGATAGTAGTATTTAAACCATCTTCGGCACGTTTTAGTAATTTTTCACAACTCGCTCTTTTTAAGGCATCGTAAACCTCTTCATCGGTTGCATTTGGTTTTACAAACAATAAATTTTCACGAATTGTTCCAGAGAATAATTGTGCATCCTGCGTTACAAAACCTAGTTGTTTTCTGAGATCTAATAAATCAATTTCAGTAGAGTCAATTTCGTTATACAAAACCTGACCTTCAGCCGGCGTGTATAATCCAACTAACAATTTCACTAAAGTTGTTTTTCCTGAACCAGATGGTCCAACAAAGGCAACGGTTTCACCTTGCTTAATGTCGAAATTAATGTTCTCAACCGCTTTGAATTTAGCCGTTTTATGTTGGAAACTTACATTAGAAAATAACAATGATTGAATCGCACCGACGTGTTTTGGATTTTTTGGACGAAACTCTTTTGGTGCGCTTAACAATATTTTGAAATTCTCCATAGAAACTTTGGTTTCATTCAAAGCGATAATGAAGTTTCCTAATTCCTGTAAAGGTCCAAAAATGAAGAAAGTAAAAAATACCATGGTCAATAAATCTCCCACAATAATTTTATTTCCGAATAAGAAATAGTACAATGTAAAAACGACACAAGTTCTTAAAAAGTGAACGGTAGTTCCCTGAATAAAACTCAAACTTCTGATAAAACGGATTTTTTCCAGTTCTAAATGCAGAATTTTAAAGGTGTTTAAGTTCAGACGTTTTTCTTCCTGATAGGTTAATCCAAGACTTTTTACAAGCTCAATATTTCGTAAACTTTCAGTTGTTGAACCTGCTAAAGCATTGGTTTGATTCACGATTTTCTTAGAAACAACTTTGATTTTTTTTCCTAAATAAGAACTTACCAAAGCAATAATTGGAGCAGTAATTAAAAAGATAATCGAAATACGATAATCGATTCGGGCAACGTAAACGATTACGAATACAAATCCGATTACGGTTTGAAAAATCAAAGAAATAGAGAGTGTAATTAGTTTTTCAGAATCAGAACGTACTTTGGTTAGTTTACTTAAAGTTTCTCCGCTTCGTTGATCTTCAAATTCGGCAAAAGGCAAATCAAGTGATTTTTTGATTCCGTCCGTATACATTTGAGCACCAGTTCGCTGAATAACGACATTGGTAAAATAATCCTGAAAGTTTTTGGTAATTCTGGAAACCATCGCAGCACCAAGCGAAAGACCAAGCCAGAAAGATAAAGATTTTATAAAACCAGTTGGATTCCCAGCATATTTGTGTAATCCTACACCACAATCCTGCATTAATTTACCGGTAATAATAGAGTCAGATAAACTGAAACAAATGTTTATAGAGGCCATAATCAAAGCAAAAAGCAAAAGCATTTTGTGTTTGATTATATAAGAATATAATAATTTCATAAGTGAATTTTAATTTATGCAAGATGCAAAAGTAGTGAATAGTTTTAGTTAGTGAAGTTGATTTATGTTATTAAAAACCTAATATAATTGATTATCTTTTATCGTTGATTTTAAGCTTAATAAATTTTAGTCAAATGGGTCAGAGTATATTGTGCTACTTTAACTTCAATCAATTACACGCAAAGCCGCAGACCCGCAAAGTGTATTTTGTTTAATCTAAAAATCTGAAAAAAGAATTTGGTTAATACACGGCGTTTAATTACAAAACGTAAGTACAGCTGTATTGTAAAAACTTTGCGACTCTGCGACTTTGCCTGATTTTTATTCACAATTTTAAATAGAGAGTCGTCAGTAATCTTTAACTTTGTTTAAAACTCATAGCCATGCAATTCAGAACCCAAATCCCGCTATCAAAATCTAATAATCCAATCGATTATAATTCGAAAGTGCTTTCGTTTGGTTCTTGTTTTGCAGAAAATATGGCAGAGAAATTTGATTACTTTAAGTTTCAGAATGAAGCCAATCCGTTTGGAATTATTTTTAATCCGGTCTCCATTGCGAAACTAATGGAGAGAACGGTTCAGGAAAGAGAATTTACAGAAAAAGACGTTTTCTTTCATAACGAACGCTGGCATTCTTTTGAAGTACATTCAGATTTAAGTAATTCTGACAGACAAGAATTACTTGAAACGTTAAATAAAGCAATTTCAGAAACTCATAAACAATTAAAAGAAGCGTCACACATTATTATAACTTACGGAACAGCCTGGATTTACAGAAATCTCGAAAGTGATGAAATTGTTGCCAATTGCCATAAAGTCCCTCAAAAACAATTCTCAAAAGAATTATTGCCGGTTGATGTGATCCAGAAAAGCATCCAAAATACAATAGATTTAATTCAGACTTTAAATCCCGATATAAACTTCATTTTTACAATTTCGCCGGTACGTCACATCAAAGATGGTTTTGCAGAAAACCAACTAAGTAAATCACATTTATTCACATCATTGCACCAAGTTTTAAAAATTTACAATTTACAATTTACAATTCACAATTATTTTCCTTCCTACGAAATCATGATGGACGAACTTCGTGATTATCGTTTTTATGCCGAGGATATGTTGCATCCCAATCAGGTCGCAATTGATTTTATCTGGCATAAATTCAGTGAAAATTATATTTCTGAAGAAAGCATTTCTTTAATGCGGGAAGTAGACGAAATCCAAAAAAGTCTGCGCCACAGAAGCTTTAATCCAGAATCAGAACAACACCAGAAATTCTTGGCCAACCTTCAGCAAAAAATAAATGTTTTGAGAGAAAAACTTCCTCAAATTAAGTTTTAAAAGAGGTATTTATATTGAGGGAATATTGAATAGCCGTTGTTTTAACCAACGGATTTATAATAGTATTTCTGCTTGGCTTTAGCCGAAACTAATGCGAATTTTGGCTAAAGCCGTATATTGTTAATTTCTATTTCTGTTAGTTAAAACCAACGGCTATTTAAAAAATTACTAATAAGTACAAAATCTTACCGCCTTATCGCCTTCGTGGCAGAACCACAAAAAGTAGGAAAATAATTATTTGTGCGTAAAATTCTAGAATATTTGAGCGAAATTGTGTAAATTGTTAAAGTTTAATTTTTTCAATTTTGTAGACTGTAGAAGTACAGCTTTATAATAACGCAATTTTAATCTAACGTGTTTTATTGACGCATGAATACCAAAACAATTCATTTTTTTAAAAAAACACTACGTATACTGCTTTGGTGCGTGGGATCTATAATTGCACTTTTATTACTTCTAATTATTTTGATTCAGGTGCCGTCGGTGCAGAATTTCGTTAAGGATAAAGCGATCACTTATCTGCAGGATAAGATTAAAACCAAAGTTGCCTTAGATCATATTTCGATCAAATTTCCAAAAGATGTAGTGCTGGAAGGTTTCTATTTTGAAGACCAGAAGAAAGATACTTTATTGGCTGGTAAACGTTTAGTACTTGATGTCGATTTGTTTAAATTGGTCAGCAGTGAATTGGAGATCAACTCGGTTTCGTTAGAAAATACTACTGCCAATATTTCCAGAAATAAAGAGGGCGTTTTCAATTTCGATTATATCATAAAAGCTTTCGAATCAAAAGAACCTGAAAAGCCAAAAGATCCGGATAGTAAGGCATTTACAATTTCTGTTGTAAAAGTAAATCTTGATAACATTAAATTCAATTTTAAGGATGATTATTCTAAAAATGATGTTCGCGTAAAATTGACGCATTTTGATACGAAATTTAAAGAATTCGATTTGGATAAAATGAATTTCGATATTCCGAATATTGCTTTAAATGGAATAAAAGTAGTTTTGAATCAGGATGTTGTAGAGAAGATTGCTGAAGTTTCGGTTAAAACAGTCGATACAATTTCGAAAAGAAAAGATTTCAGTTTAAAACTTGGTAAAATAAGTTTGTCCCAAATTGATATTGCATACGATAATAAAGATTCCAAATTAGATTCGGGAATAAAACTGGGTAATCTTGATTTATCAGTCAACAAGATTGATATGAACAATCAGTTTTTGGATTTTGATACATTCGAAGTAAAAAATCTAAAAGGGAATTTACGTTTGGGTGCAAAAGACAAGCAAATTAAAGCTCCAAGTTTGGATACCACTTCAATCAAACAATCGGGTTGGAAAGTAAAACTGGCTGATGTCAATCTGGAAAATATCGCTTTCAAATTTGATGATATGCAATCGAAACCAGTAGCAAAAGGAATTGATTACAGTCATATGGATTTGGATAAATTCAATTTTAAAGCTGAAAAATTGTATTACGGAAATGATACGATTTCAGGAAATATAAAAGCACTTGCCGTAAACGATAAAAGCGGATTGCAGATTCAGGCTTTAAAAACTGCTTTTTTCTATGGTCCTAAAAATGCTTCTTTAGAAAATTTGTATGTAAGAACACCGCAAACGCTTCTTCAAAATAAAATAAAGGTGGCCTATCCTTCGCTTGACGCTTTAAAAAAGGATATTGCCAATCTGAGTTTGGATGCGAATTTAAATCAGTCGAAAATTGGGTTTAAAGACATTTTATTATTTGCTCCCGATTTACAAAAAACGAATCCGTTTAAAAGCAATCCAAACGCGATTTTGTATTTGAATACACGCTTGAGCGGAAAAGTTAAAGATTTGACTATTCCGCAGTTTGAAATGAGCGGAATCGGAACGACAAAAGTTTCCCTTTCGGGGAAGATCAAAGGTTTGCCTGATGCTCAAAAAGCGTATTACGATTTAGATATTAAAAAGCTTTCGAGCACTTCAAAAGATATATATGGATTTGTACCAGCAGGAACCATTCCGAAGAATATTCAATTGCCTTCTCAATTGAGTTTGCAGGGAAAATTCAAAGGTTCTGTGCAGAATTTCAAAACGAATCTTGCTTTAAACAGCAGTTTCGGAAATGCAAAAGTAGATGCCTTGTTTGATCAACGTGTTAAACGAAGAGAGAAATACGATGCAACTGTTTATTTATTAGATTTTGATTTGGGCAGATTAATAAGAAACGATTCGATCGGAAAAATTACGCTTAAAGCGAAAGTAAAAGGCAAAGGTCTAGATCCAAAAACGGCTCAGGCTGATTTTGATGGTTTGGTTCAAAAAGCAGTTTTCAATAAATATACTTACAGAGATTTAGCTTTAAAAGGAAATATCGAAAACGGATCGTTCGCAGTAAAATCTGGAATGAAAGACCCGAATTTGAATTTTGATTTAACGGCGAGCGGAAATACAAAAGATAAATATCCGGCCATTCAATTAAAATTAAACCTGGATATAGCCGACTTAGAAAAACTGCATCTTCACGCCGGACCGATGAAATTGCGAGGGAATATTGATGCTGATATTGCCAATAGTAATCCTGATTTTTTAAATGGAAAAGTGTTCCTTTCGAATATTCAGGTTTTACAGGACAAAGAACCAATCGTTTTAGATTCAATTCGTGTAATTGCTTTTTCAGATGAAAATCGAAATAATATAAAAATATCCTCTCAGTTTTTAAAAGCAGAAATTGACGGGAAATACAAATTAACGACTTTGGTTTCGGCAGTAAAAAAATCATTATCAAAATATATCGATTTAAAAAATCCGAAAGTAAATGGAGAATCAGATGAACAACGTCTGGCTTTTACTTTGACAGTTGACAACGATCCGATTCTTTTTAAATTGGTTCCAAAATTAACGGGTTTAGAACCTCTTAAAATCGAAGGAAAATACAATAACGTAACCGATTCTTTAGAAATTAAAGGAACGATTCCGAGAATTGTTTATGCTGATAATACCATCGCTGACGGAAAAATAAATATCGAAGCCAAAGAAAATGCTTTGGAATATCAAATCTCTGTAGCAACAATTGAAAGCGGCTCTTTAAAAATTCCGTTCACAAGTTTATCAGGAAAAGTTGAAAATAATATTCTGGATTATGCATTGGAAGTAAAAGATGCAAAAGACAAACAACAGTATTTTATTGCTGGAAATTTCAAAGCCGAAGATTCTAAAAATATTTTTAAAATTGATGCAGAAAACTTTGTACTGAATTACGATAAATGGAGTATCGATCCAGAAAATGTTGTTGAATTTGGAGGAAAAAGACTTTATATTAATAAGTTCTTTTTAGCGAATTCCGGGAACGAACTTAAAATTCAGTCACAAGGAACGCAAGACAATGCGCCATTGCAAGTTGATTTTGTAAACTTCAAAATCGAAACCATTATGAATATGGTCAAAAAAGATAAGTTGTTGATGCAAGGTTTGATCAATGGAAATGCTGTCGCAGAAAATGTGATGACAAAACCAACTTTTACATCAGACATAAAAATTGATGATTTTGCTTTTAAAGGAGAACCGGTTGGCGATATTGCGGTTAAGGTTGATAATAAAACCAATAATTTATTAAACGCCAACGTTACATTGACTGGAGAAGAAAACGACGTAAATCTGACAGGAACGTACAGTATTGCCGATGGAAATCTGGACTTTAATCTGGACTTAAACAAACTGAATATCAAAAGTATTCAGGGTTTTAGTATGGATAATATTAAGGAAGGAACGGGATATTTGTCAGGAAATTTCAAAATCACAGGAAACGCCAGTGCGCCAAAAGTAAATGGGGAACTGAATTTTAATGAAACTGGTTTCAGAGTAACAAAATTCGATTCGTATTTTAAAACCAAACAGGAAAAAATTACGCTTCAAAACGATGTAATTACTTTTGATACTTTTACGTTTCATGATGAAAATGACAATGAACTGACGATAAACGGAACCATCAAATCAGCCGATTATACCCATTTTGATTTCGGCTTAACGGTAGTAGCAGATGATTTTAGAGCCATTCATTCAAAAGAAAAAGACAATGATTTGTTTTATGGAGATTTAATTTTGGACACCAAACTGAACATTAAAGGAACGCTCGAAAATCCGGTTGTTAATGGGAATATTAAAATCAAAGATGATACTAAATTTTCTGTTGTTTTACCTCAATCTGATCCCTCCATTGCAGATAGAGAAGGAATCGTCGAGTTTGTAGACGAAGATAATATGTATCTGAAACAAACGGCTGAAATGAAAGCGAAACTCAATCAGTCGGAATTACTTGGTATGGATGTGAGTGTTGCTATTTCAATTGATAAAGAAGCTGAACTTACCTTAGTAATCGACAAAGGAAATGGCGATTATTTAAATCTGAAAGGCGAAGCGGAATTGACAGGCGGAATCGATCCATCAGGAAAAACAACTTTAACGGGGAAATATGAATTCTCTGATGGTGCGTATGAAATGAATTTCAACATGATCCGAAGAAAATTCAATATTCAAAAAGGAAGTTATATTATCTGGAATGGCGAGCCAACGATGGCTAATGTTAGTATTACTGCCATTTATAAAGTCGACGCGGCGCCAATTGATTTGCTTGGCAATCAGTTAGGAAGTGAATCTCAAACTACTAAAAACACGTACAAACAGAAAATTCCGTTTCAGACTTTATTGAAAATGAATGGCGAATTAATGAAGCCTGAAATCACTTTTGATATTGTCCTGCCAGACGGAAATTATGATGTATCATCTACGATTGTAGAAACCACACAACAAAAATTAGAGCAACTACGACAAGAACCAGCCGAATTAAACAAACAGGTTTTTGCCCTTTTATTATTGAATAGATTTATTGGCGAAAATCCGTTTGCGAGTGAAAGCGGTGGAACAAGCGCCGAATCATTGGCCAGACAAAGTGTTAGTAAAATTCTGTCTCAACAATTGAATGATTTGGCTGGGGAGTTGATAACTGGGGTTCAGCTGGAATTTGATCTGGAATCTACAGATGATTATACTTCAGGAACCAGAGAAGACAGGACGGATTTAAATGTCGGAATTTCTAAAAAACTTCTAGATGACAGACTAAAAGTTACTGTTGGAAGCAGTTTTGCAGTTGAAGGTCAGGAACGCGCCAATGAAGAAAGTACCAATATTGCAGGCGACGTTGCGTTGGATTATCAGTTAACAAAAGACGGCCGTTATATGCTTCGCGCTTATCGAAAAAATGAATATCAGGTTGCAGTTGAAGGTCAGGTTATTGAAACGGGAGTTGCTTTTATAATTACGATGAGTTACAATAAATTCAGAGAACTGTTTCATCGCACTTTAGCAGAAAAAGAAATGATTCGAGAAGAGAAATTGCGTAAAGAAAAGAAAAAGCAAAAAGAGAAAGAGGATAAAGAAAAAGACGAAAATCAATTAGAAGGAAATGAGCAAAAAACATAGCAATAGAAAAACGGAATATATCAGATATTTTATTGCCCTGTCCTTATTTTTTGTTTTTGGATGCAGTAATACAAAATATCTGCCAGAAGGCGAATTACTGTATACAGGCGGTTCTGTTACAGTAAAGGATTCTGTCATTAAAAAGAAAGAAAGAAAAGAACTGGAGAAAGAGTTAGAAGGTTTATTACGCCCAAAACCAAACAAGGAATTTTTAGGATTGCGTCCAAAATTATGGTTTTATAATATTGCAGGAGAACCTAAAAAACAGAAAGGAATCAGATATTGGTTGCGTACCAAAGTAGGCGAACCACCTGTGCTTTTTAGTAAAGTTGATTTAGATTATAATGCATCCGTTTTACGAAATTTTACCGAAAACAGAGGGTACTTTAAAACGCGTGTCAGTGCCGATTCTACAGCTAAAAATAAAAGAGCTACGGCAGAATATACCGTAACGCCTAAACAGCAGTATATCATCAAAAGCGTGACTTTTCCGGATGATTCCTTGGCAATGTCAAGAATAATTGGAAGATCAAGCCGAAGAAGTTTATTGAAAGTTGGCAAACCCTATGATTTAGATGTCATTAAAGCAGAAAGAGAGAGAATAGACGCCAGACTTAAAGAAAAGGGATATTATTACTTTAATCCGGATTATATTTTAGCACAGGTGGACAGCACAAAAGGTGATCATGAAGTAAAAGTCAGACTGGTAATCAAAGCAGATGCACCACCGAAAGCGCTTACGGCCTATAAGATTAATAAAATTATTGTGTACCCAAACTTTTCTATTTCAAAAGATAGTTTGAAATACAAGCCGGAAGATGTAGTTCAATATAAAGATTTTACAATTATTGATACCGCAGATACTTTTAAACCCAGAGTTTTCGATCGCGCTATTTACTTTAAAAAAGGAGATTTATACAACAGAAAAGATCACAATTTAACCTTGAACCGATTTGTCAATCTCGGAACTTTTAGTTTTGTAAAAAATGAATTCAAACCTTCGGACAGTTTACCGAAGACTTTAGATTCGTATTACTATTTAACGTTATTGCCAAAGAAATTTATTCGTGTTGAGGTTTTAGGAAAAACCAATTCGGCTAGTTATACCGGTACAGAACTGAACGTGAATTGGAATAATAGAAATTTATTTCGCGGAGCTGAATTGCTGACCGTTTCTGTTTTTGGCGGAGCCGATTTTCAGCTTTCCGGAACCAATAACGGCAAGAATATTTACAAAATCGGAACAGAAACCAGTCTAACCTGGCCGAGATTTATTGTTCCGTTTTTTCATGTGGAAGGCTCAAGCGAATATGTGCCGAGAACTAAAGCAACTGTCAGATACGAATATCAAAACAGAACGCAATTGTATGCTTTAAATTCATTCAAAGCGTCATACGGTTATCTATGGAAAGAGAATGTTCGAAAGGAACATCAATTGAATTTAATGGATATTACCTATGTTAGTCCAAATCATGTTACACAAGAATATTTGGATGATGCAGAACAAGACGAATCATTGAAAAAAGTAATTGAAAAACAATTGATTTTTGGTCCGACTTACACCTATACCTACACTAATACGATGCAAAAACGTAGAAAAAATACGTTTTATTTTAGTGGAGAAGCGGATTTAGCTGGAAATATTACAGGTCTAGTAACCGGAGCAAATGTTAAAGAAGGCAATCAGAAAAGTATTTTTGATGTTCCGTTTAGCCAATATGCAAAATTTAGAGGAGACTTCAGGCATTATTTAAAACTCGGAAAGGAAAGTCAATTAGCCAGTAGGATTATCGTTGGAGCTGGTATTCCTTATGGGAATTCAAATGTGTTGCCAACATCTAAACAATTTGTAGTAGGAGGTACCAATAGTATTCGAGCCTTTAGAGCGCGATCAATTGGACCAGGAAGTTACCTTAATACGACAACTGATAACGATTATCTCCCAGATCAGTCAGGAGACTTGAAATTGGAATTCAGTACCGAATACAGGGCAAAACTTTTTAGTATTGTAAAAGGTGCCGCCTTTATTGATGCCGGAAATATTTGGTTGATGAATAAAGACCCTAATAAGCCAGGAGGCGAAATTTCTAAGGATTTTATGAAGGAAATCGCTGTTGGAGCAGGAGTTGGACTAAGATTTGATGTGTCATTTTTTATCTTAAGAACAGATTTAGCATTTCCGTTAAGAAAGCCTTACTTACCTGATGGCGAAAGATGGGTAATCAAAGATATTGATTTCGGAAGTGGACCATGGCGCAAAGAAAATCTGATTTTGAATATTGCAATTGGATATCCATTCTAGAAATTTTTTCCACAGATTATGATGGCTAAGCTTTTCACGCAGATTTATAAAGATTTAAGCTGATTTAGGAAAATTAAAATTAAATCTGCTCTAATCTGTTGAATCTGCGTGAAAAAGTATTTTCTTATGAGTAATTCGTGATAGAAAACTTTTAAGCATTCAGAAAAAGAAGTAAATTGGTCTAATAAAATAAAGTAATGCAAAATACACTCAAAAGAATTTTAGTTTTAGCTTCTGTCGTTTTCTTAATCATTTTGACTTTTAAATTTTGCCAATTCAAAAAGGATGATGACAAGGATATTGAATACAATACCAATTTAATTCAACAGCAAATTCTAAATGTAGGTAAACTGGTTGTTACCGAAGGGCATTTCTCAGAAGTGATTACGTATAAAAATCAGCAGAAATATTTTTTGGATATGGTTTCTTTTGAGAAGAAAGCATTAGTTGTCGTAAATGCAAATGTGACCGTTGCTTATGACTTGCATAAAATGAAGTACGACATCGACGAAAAAAACAAAACCATCACGATTTTAAATATTCCAAAAGAAGAAATAACAATCAATCCGGATATTAAGTTTTATGATGTAGAGCAAAGCCAGCTGAATCCGTTTACGGGAGAGGATTACAATAAAATCAATAAATCGGTAAAGGCAAATCTGGCAAAGAAAATAGAAAACTCTTCCCTTAAAACAAACGCTCAAAACAGATTGATAAGCGAATTATCAAAGATTTTGATTTTGACGAATTCCATGGGTTGGAAACTGCAATACGATGGTAAAACGATTGAATCTGATAAAGATTTTAATCAGGATTTGAAATTGTAGAAAAGAGGTGCAAAGGTGCAGAGGTTCAAAGGAACAAAGGTTTTTGCACAATCTTCTCATTTCGAGGAACGAGAAATCCTCGCAAGTAACTCTACAAAGATTAGATACTTGTTGCGGAGCTACTTGCGAGGATTTCTTGTTCGAAATTAGATAAAAAGGAGGAGAAACCTTTGTTCCTTTGAACCTCCGCACCTTTGGGCCTTAAAGACTAAACCGCTTCTTTATCGAAAATCAAATCCAGTCCGCCAGTAATTAAATGCGCTACTTCAGGACGTTTTGCTTTCAATTGATCCAGATAAACCAGTACTTCTTGTAATAATTGCTTTTCACCAGAATCTTTCAAAAGCTCTGCAATTTCAACAGAAAGCAACCAATCGTTTGAATGACTATTTTTTAGTTTTTCAAAAACAGATTGTAGTTCAGATTTTGAATCTTTATTTTCTCTTATAGAACGAACAGTTTGATAAAGAACTTCTAAATCATCACGTTCGTCTGTATGTTTTGCTTTTATCGTTTGAGAACTCGGAACAATATTAATCAGATCAAAACTATTCACATCGGCTGGACCGGAAAAAGCAGAAACTACTTTTTTACCAATCGCCATATCGTAATTTCCCCAGTCAGGTTGGAATAAAATCGTTTCGCCATGCGTAACCGTACAATTTCTGAAACTAATTAAAATAATTTCTCCGTGTAAGTTTCTGGAACCTGTAATGATTTCTCCTTCTACAATAATATTGCCTTCAAATTCTAATTTAACGGTTTCATTTTCAACAATACTATAAGCTTGTAAATCCTTCGGACTCATATCTTCAATTGCTAAATTGAAGCCTTTTAGTTTCCCAATCGGGCTTCCAAATCCGTGTGGATGTGTCAAAGTTCCGTGGCCGACTAATTCTTTTTCACGATACGATAAAGCTGTTTTTCCAGTAGTCTGAATGTAAACTGGTTTTCCTTCTTCTTCCAGAACATTAGTGAAAACGCCTGAAATTTGTAAACCTGTACTTAATTCAATTGTACCTAAAGCATTCGAATGAATTAATTTCTGAATTCCGGAAAGGCCTCCCGTTCTTAATGCCATTTTATTCGCAAATTCTTCCAGAATCAAACTCAAATAAGAGAAATTCGGTGTTACATAAAGTTGAGGTTGTAACTGCGTAATATCAAAATTCTGATTTGCAGCCGAAATATCGTAAGGGATTTTCTTTACATTATCCGTCATACACCAGGCACTTTCTCCAATTGAAGAAAGTAATCCGGCACCGTAAATTTTAGGATCTTCAACGGTTCCAATTAAACCGTATTCTACTGTCCACCAATGCAAATTACGAATCTGGGCCATTTCTGATAATTCGCCCATATTATTTTGTAAATCGGCAACCGCTTTCTCCGCTTCGTCAATTTTTTCCTGAGGTGTATCTTCCGCTTCTTTCAAAATCGAAAGCAAACGAATCGCTTCGTACATCTGATAATCTTTGTGAGATGAAATCGCTTTACAGCCAATTTCACCAAAACGTCTCAAATATTCAGCATATTCAGGATTCGCAATAATAGGAGCGTGGCCGGCACCTTCATGAATAATATCTGGTGCTGGTGTATATTCAATATGTTCTAATTGTCGGATGTCTGAAGCAATAACCAAAACGTTATAAGCCTGAAATTCCATAAAAGCATTTGGCGGAATAAAACCGTCAACGGCAACCGCAGCCCAGCCAATTTCAGTCAGGATTCGGTTCATTCCATACATACTCGGAATAGAATCAACTTCGATTCCCGTTTTCTTCAAACCATCCAAATATGAATGATGGGCAACTTTTGATAAATAATCTACATTTTTGCGCATCACATAACGCCAAACCGCCTGATTAATTGGCGTATAATCGCTATAATCCTGTGGTTTAATAAATTGCTTTAAATGTTTCGGCAATCGCTCTAATAACGGGTTTGTCTCAATATTTGGATTCATTTCGAAAACGTTGTAGATTTAGAATGTAAAATTACGAATTTAAGGTGCTAATTTTTGCTATTCATCACAATTTTTTTGTTCGAAAGTGTTTTTTGTTGAGGTTTTAATAGAAATTTTGTTTTGAGAAGTATTCTTGTTTTTAGGAGCTAGTCCTGCTATCCGCTTGTATCTTTTCCTTGCTAAAGAAGCAAGAAAAAGGATACCGCTGCTATCAGGGCTAGGGAATCCGTTTTCAAAAGAATGTTTTCGAAGTATAAAAAGAACAATTTTCTAGCAATCGTTATTTTCATAATTAACTTTTTCCATCTTGGCTTCATAAGATTCAGTTTCTTTTTTAGTCATTTTGGCTTCTTTCAGTTCTACTTTCAATTGCTTTTTGCTGTCAGAACTTATCCACAAACCACTAAAAGTAGTTTCTTCTTTTTTCAAAATCATAAGGCCAGTAAAACTATGTTCCACTAACGCAAATTGATTTTCGTTTTTGGTATTTTGGGTAATGTCCAATTGGATCCAACTACCGGATTTGTCATAGCGATACATGGCAGTATACATTAAATCGGCTGTGCAGGGGTTTTCTTCTGTTTTAATAAAAAAAGTAACGGCTATTTTTCCATCAATTGTGCCTTTGTATAAATTGCTTTTAGAAGTTTGAGCATTTGCAGCAATAATGATAGAGAGAAAAAATAGAAGAGATAGTAATGCTTTTTTCATGTTTTATTAAAAATTGTTGCCCCAAATTTAGTTATTTAGAAATACCAATAGAATTAATTTTTATTGATTTTCTAAATTCCTGAAATAATCAATTTTATGATTAAACATATAAGCCATATTTGCAGCTCTCATTTTTGCTTCTTCCGTTATTGTTCCTGCAAAAAGTGCGTCGATTGAAGAATTAAAAAGAAAAACCCAACGGTCAAAATGCGTTTTGTCTACCGGTAATTGTTTGTGCGGTGGAAACGGAGTTCCGGAGTAAGCACGCACATCAAACAAAATTGTTTGCCAAAAGCCGTACATTTTTTGTAAATGCATTGGCCAGCGGTCCTGTAGTTTGTCATTAAAAATCGGACCAAGAAGATCATCTTGTCTAACCTTATCATAAAAGGTATCAACCATTAATTGTATGTCTTCTATGGTCGAAATATCTTTAAGAGTTGTCATGTTTGTGAGATCTAAAATAAAATACAAAATTACACTATAAGTTTTTCTATTCTCTGATATTTGTCATCGGAACTGGATTTTAACCAATTAATTGTGTAAACAAATCCTGATTATCGTTTAAATAATGAAACTCAAAACCATTTTTAGTCATATTTAGTTTGATATTCATAATGTCTTTTTTGTTTTTCAATTCTAAGCCAACCACAACAGAGCCCACTTCGCGATTGTTTTTTTTATGAAACTGAAAATAAGTGATGTCATCATCAGGGCCTAAAATATTATTTACGAATTCTTTTAAAGCTCCCGGACGCTGAGGAAACTGAATCATGAAATAATGCATTAGACCTTCGTAAAGTAAAGAACGTTCCTTTATTTCGGCTGTTCTTTCTATATCATTATTACTTCCGCTAACAACACAAACAACGGTTTTGCCTTTAATTTTATCTTTATAAAAATCCAAAGCGGCAATAGTTAATGCTCCGGCTGGTTCCACAACCATTGCTTCTTCATTGTACAAACGTAAAATTGTGGTGCAGACTTTTCCTTCGGGAACCAGAATAATATCTTCTAAATTATCCTTACAGATTTCAAAAGTCATATCGCCAACTTGTTTGACAGCCGCACCGTCAACAAATTTATCGATGGTTTTTAGTGCCGTGTTTTTATTTTCTGCTATTGAAGTTTTCATCGAAGGAGCCCCTTTTGGCTCAACACCAATGATTTTCGTATTTGGACTTAAATGTTTAAAAACAGCAGATAAGCCAGAAGCCAATCCGCCTCCGCCAATCGGAACAAAAACATAATCGATAGGTTCTTTATAACTATCGAGAATTTCTAAACCAACGGTTCCCTGACCAGCGATAACTTTTTCATCATCGAAAGGATGAATAAATATTTTATGATTTTGAATGGCATCTGCAGTAGCCGAAGCATAAGCATCATCAAAAGTATCTCCTGTCAAAACAATTTCTACAAATGATTTCCCGAACAATTGCACTTGTTTTACTTTTTGTTTTGGAGTCGTTTTTGGCATGTAGATTTTGCCTTTTATTTGCAGAAGATGACAGGAATATGCGACACCTTGTGCATGGTTTCCGGCACTGGCGCATACAATGCCAATTGCTTTTTCAGTTTCATTCAACGAAGAAATTTTGTTGTAAGCTCCTCTAATTTTGTACGACCGGACAATTTGCAAATCTTCTCTTTTTAATAAAATAGTCGATTTAAATTCGTCAGAAAGGTTTAAATTTTGTGTCAGTGGAGTAGCAGCAACTACATTTTCGAGTTGCTTTTTTGCATTGAGTACTTCGTTAAATAGATCCATGTTGTTTGTTTTTATTTTTGCGACAGATTAAATGATTTAATAAGATTTTTTATCTGTGAGAATCTGTGACCCGAACGATAGCGAACAGGCGAAGCAAATCTGTGGCAAAAAATTTCTAAATAAAAAACCTCCCGGTTTGGGAGGTTTAATAAATTGTATTTTGTTTACTTAATTTATATAACACCTCGCATTATTGCTCAATTACAATAATGTTAATCGCGATGATAATAATGTTATTTAAGTTTGTCATTTTTTGTTCTTTGAAAAACAAATGTATTAATTATTTTGCGAAGTATTCATCAACTTTGTTTAGTTTTTTTTAAACTGAAAACTGTCACTGAAAACTGCGACTAAAATTATTTCTTAACCGGTGGATACTGCGCTAAAATTTTGGTAACAAATTCAGTAATTCGAGCATCTTTTTTATCTATGTTTTTGTATAAAGTACCAATACCCTGACCTTGCCAGATCATTTCTTTCTTTTTAGCATCAATTAAATCAATGAACAAAGTCCCTTCCGTGTATCTTGAAACTGTTGTTCCTCCATACATATACGGATTCCAGCCCCATCCCCAGCCGTAACCCCATCCATAACCGTATCCTGCGTAAAATTGATTTACATCAACTTGTTCTTTGGCTTTGGTGAAAATGTTTACTAATATATCGGGATTTTCGCTTTTTGTAAAACCTTTGGCCTGCATTTGATCGTCAATTGCATGAAGAATTCTTTTTTTGTCCAAGTCAGATATTTCAACCTTATCAATTCCGGGCTTAAAAAAGGCGTATGTTTTGTAAGGCGTAAAATCTACTGTTTTGTCATAATCAGAATAAGCACTTACTGTGTCGCACGAAACGAACAGTAAAAGTAGAAGAATCGGAATTAATTTAAATACTTTCATATGTTTAAAATTTAATGTTCTCATTTTTAAATAAATAAGAGAACTTTAGGCTAAAATAAAGTTTCGTCAACAATATTAGGTAAAGTTACTTTTAATAAAGGCTGAACTTCCATTGCTCTTTTTATGGCAAAAATAGCTTCGTCATTTCGTGCCCAGCTTCTTCTTGAAATTCCGTTGTTAACATCCCAAAAAAGCATTGATGCTAAACGTTTTGAAGCTTCTTTAGATCCATCAAGAACCATACCAAAGCCACCGTTTATAACCTCTCCCCAGCCAACGCCACCGCCATTATGAATCGATACCCAGGTTGCGCCTCTAAAGCTGTCGCCAATTACATTTTGAATCGCCATATCGGCTGTAAAACGAGATCCGTCGTAGATATTTGAAGTTTCTCTGTAAGGAGAATCGGTTCCGGAAACGTCATGATGATCGCGCCCTAAAACCACTGTTCCAATTTCGCCTCTTGCAATTGCCTGGTTAAATGCTTCGGCAATTTTAATTCTTCCTTCAGCATCTGCATAAAGAATTCTGGCCTGAGAACCTACAACCAATTTATTTTCCTGCGCGCCTTTGATCCATTTGATGTTATCCTGCATTTGTTGCTGAATTTCATCTGGACTAGTTTTGGCCAATTCTTCTAAAACCTGACTCGCGATCGTATCTGTCTTTTGTAAATCTTCTGGTTTTCCTGAAGTACAAACCCATCTAAAAGGCCCAAATCCGTAATCAAAACACATTGGTCCCATAATGTCCTGAACGTAACTCGGATATTTAAAATCGATGTTATTTTCGGCCATAACATCAGCACCAGCACGAGAAGCTTCTAGTAAAAAGGCATTTCCGTAATCAAAAAAGTAAGTTCCTTTTGCGGTATGTTTGTTAATTGCTTTCGCTTGTCTGCGCAATGATTCCTGTACTTTTTCTTTGAATAATTCCGGATTATTAGCCATCATTTCATTCGCTTCTTCAAATGAAATTCCAACCGGATAATAACCTCCGGCCCATGGATTATGAAGCGATGTTTGATCAGAACCTAAATCAATTTTGATGTTTTCTTTGTCGAAACATTCCCAAACATCAACCACATTTCCTAAATAGGCAATCGAAACTACTTCTTTATTGGCTTTCGCCGAATTGACTCTTTTAACCAGTTTTTCAGTTGAAGTCACAATTTCATTAATCCAGCCTTGTTCGTGACGGATTTTAGTGATTTTCGGATTTACTTCGGCGCAGACCGTAATACAACCGGCAATATTTCCTGCTTTTGGTTGAGCACCGGACATTCCGCCAAGTCCTGATGTTACAAATAAATTGCCTTCCGGATTTAATTTTATTTTTCTAAAACCATTCAAAACTGTAATTGTCGTTCCGTGTACAATTCCTTGCGGTCCAATGTACATATAACTTCCTGCTGTCATTTGTCCGTATTGTGAAACGCCTAAGGCATTCATTTTTTCCCAATCGTCCGGTTTGGAGTAATTCGGGATTACCATTCCGTTAGTAACCACCACTCTTGGTGCTTCAGAATGTGATGGGAACAATCCCATCGGATGTCCTGAATACATGGTTAAAGTCTGCTCGTCTGTCATTTCAGACAAATACTGCATTGTCAATAAATATTGTGCCCAGTTTTGAAAAACAGCGCCGTTTCCTCCATACGTAATCAATTCATGCGGATGTTGCGCCACAGCATAATCCAAATTGTTCTGAATCATGTGCATAATCGCTTTTGCCTGCAATGATTTTCCTGGATATTCATCAATTGGTCGCGCATACATTCTGTAATCCGGACGCAGACGATACATATAAATACGACCGTATTTTTCTAATTCTTCTGAAAATTCGGTAATTAATTCGGCATGATGTTTAGACTCAAAATAACGCAATGCATTTTTTAAAGCCAGTTTTTTCTCTTCAGCCGAAAGAATTTCTTTTCGTTTTGGCGCATGATTAATAGCTAAATCGTATGTTGCCTTTGGAGGTAATATTGAGGGGATTCCTTGTTGTATTTGTTCTTTGAAAGTCATTTTTTTGAAAGATGCTGAGTTGCTAAGGTTCTAAGACGCTAAGGTACTTTTGTTAGATTAACAACAGATTAATTTTTTGTTTTTAGATTATGTCGCTCCGCTGGAGCTGAAATTCAGATCGGTAAATTTATTTCTATAAATATTTTGCTATAAACATTTGCTATAAACATAGCACTCCTCTGGAGTTTTTGTCAGCCTTGGAAAGGCGTTATGTTTATAGAAAATATAGTATATCCCGTCTCAAAAGCTCCATCGGAGCGAAATGTCGATCAATGTAAATTTGATCCGAAATAATTATCTAATTGACACATTTTCTAATTAAAAAGCTAAGGATACCGAATATCCGACCTGTGATAGGATTTGTGGATTTTAATCCTAAATTTTCTTGAGCGAATATCCATATAATTATTTTAGATTTTAAAGTTCAGATTTTAGATTGGAATTTGGAATTTAAAATTTGGAATTTAATTCAAGAATAAACTTCTTCATTTACACAAAAAGGCATTTTTTTATTTTCAAAAAGTGCTACAATATTTTGTGCGGCGCAAACAGCCATTGCATTCCGGGCTTCGTATGTTGCCGAACCAATATGTGGTAAAATACAACAATTTGGCAATGATAGTAACGGATTGTCTTTTTGCATTGGTTCCGGGTTAGTAACATCAAGTCCGGCGCCCCAAATTATGTCATTAGTTAGGGCATAGAATAAATCGTCTTCGTTATGAAATTTTCCTCTTGCTGTATTTACGAAAATAGCATTACGTTTCATTTTGGAAAAAGTGTTTTTATTGAAAAGTTCATTATTTTCTTCCGTATAATTAGAATGAACGCTCAAAACATCACTTTGCGAAAGTAAAGTTTCAAAATCTACATATTGAGCATCAAACTCTTTTTCGGCATTTTCGTTGTGAGAGCGATTGTGGTAAATGATGTTCATTCCAAATGCAGCTTTGCATTTCTGTGCCATTTCAAAACCAATTCTTCCTAAACCAAATATCCCCAGTGTTTTGCCATAAAGTTCTTGTCCCAGATTTTCTAATGCATTAAAACTTCCCCATTCTCCTTTTGTAATTCTGTTGTGATTGTAAAAGGATTTTCTGGCAACACTCTGCATCAATAAAAAAGCGATATCTGAAGTTGCTCTGTTTAAAACATCAGGCGTATTTCCAACAGGGATTTTTCTATTATTAGCTGATGGAATATGGACCGAATCATATCCAACTGAAAATAAAGCAATACCTTTTAAATGGGGACATTGTTGAAAAAAATCTTCATCTAAAGTAGTCGAGCCAACGTTAAGGAGAGCGTCATTTTTTTGGCAGATTTTTATATACTCATTTCTTGATAATATATTCTCTGTTGGATTTATGGTAAGATTGATACCTTTTTCCTTAAGTAATAAAATGCCGGACTCTGGTATATTTTTAGTTATAAAAACGTTCATTTTGTTTGGATTTTTAGAAGTTAGATTGTTAGACTTCTTAGCATTTTTTGAAGTTGAAAATCATAGCTGCCTGTAATGAGGTTAGGTAAATTTAAAATTCGATTTAAAATAATTATCTAATTTCCTAATTGACACATTATCTAATTAGACTTCCTGATTCGTCCGGTATTTTTGTCAAACCCATACGGACAATGGCGGCAGCCACTTTTACAGCAATAACCACGTTTTAAATGGTGTTTTTCAGTAAAGCATTTATAACCCTCCGGAGTATAATAAAAATCTTCGCCTTCAATTAATTTATTTTCATTACTTTGCTCTTTCATAAATCTGCTTTGGGTACTTGTTTTATTTCTCTAAAAAAAATCAAAAATAAATAATTGATTGTGATTTTAATGAAATCAAACAATTATATAGCTACAAATTTATAAATTTTACAGCCAATGTTTCTGATTGTTGCCAAATATTTAATTCCGAAAGGATATCGCGGAATGGCTGTCTTTCCGTTTGTTGTGGTTAAATATGGTTTTGATAAAACAAACGGTATTTTTGTCAATCATGAAAAAATACATTTAAGACAGCAATTAGAAATGCTGATTCTTCCTTTTTTTATCTGGTATTTTTTTGAATATCTGATCCGGTTGATTCAATATAAAAACAAGGATTTGGCATATCGAAATATTAGTTTTGAAAGAGAAGCCTATACTAACGAATCAGATACAAATTATCTGAAAAACCGATCTTTTTTTCAGTTTCTAAAATACATCACTTTAAAATAAAACCGATTTTGAACCAACAAATTCATATCAATTTTCCCAATGATATTTCGTTAACTATAAAACGTGAAGACTTGATTCATCCTTTTGTTTCAGGGAATAAATTCAGAAAACTAAAATATAATTTGCTTCAGGCGAAAGCCGAAAATAAAGAAACGATATTGACTTTTGGAGGTGCATTTTCCAATCATATTGCTGCGGTCGCCTACGCAGGAAAAGAAAAAGGTTTTAAAACCATCGGAATTATTCGGGGTGATGAACTTTTTGATAAAATTGACGAAAATCCAACTTTGAAGTTTGCTCAGGAAAACGGAATGGAATTTGAATTTATTTCCAGAGAAGAGTATCGAAATAAAAGTGAAAGTTCTTTTTTAGATCAGTTAAAAGAGCAATTTGGAGACTTTTATTTAGTGCCCGAAGGCGGAACAAACGAACTTGCGGTAAAAGGTTGTGAAGAGATTTTGACAGCCGAAGATGCTGTTTATAATTATGTCTGCTGTGCCGTAGGAACGGGTGGCACGATTTCTGGTTTGATTAATAGTGCATTGCCAAATCAGAAAATTTTAGGGTTTCCGGCGTTAAAAGGTGACTTTTTAACCGATGAAATTCGTATTTTTGCAAAAAAAGATAACTGGAATTTAATTTCTGACTATCATTTTGGAGGTTATGGCAAGATAAATTTAGAATTAATCGAATTTATTAATGCGTTTTTTGAAGAAAACAAAGTGCCCTTAGATCCAATTTATACGGGAAAGATGGTTTTTGGCGTTATAGATTTAATCGGCAAAAATTATTTTCCTGCACATTCAAAAATTTTACTCATTCACACTGGAGGATTACAGGGAATTGAAGGAATGAATATGAAGTTGAAGCAGAAAAAATTACCAATACTCAAAAACAATGATTAAAAAAATCCTACTGTTTCTTATAGTTGCAGTTCTGGCAAGCTGTTCATCCAGCAAACCGGCTATCGCGACGACTAAAAAACAAGCAGCAGTTCAGAAGCCCCGGACGGTGGCGGCTAAAAAAGAAAGTCCTGTTAAGCCAATTGGCAAAAATTACCCTTCTACAAATAATACAACTGAGGTTATTCAATCTACTTCAAAAACAGTTGTTAACAGCAGTTCAATTAACGATTATGTTTTGCAGTACAAAGATATTGCAATGGGAAATATGCAGAAATATGGTATTCCTGCCAGTATTATCTTGGCTCAGGGAATTTTAGAATCTGGTGCAGGAAAAGGAGATTTAGCAGTTTCTGCCAATAATCATTTCGGAATAAAATGTCATAAAGACTGGCTGGGCGAAAGCGTTCGTCATGACGATGATGCAGAACAGGAATGTTTCAGGAAATATAGAGAAGCTTCAGAATCGTATCGCGATCATGCCTTGTTTTTGGTGGGAAAAAATAGATATGCTTCTTTATTTACTTATGAAAAAGACGATTATAGAGCCTGGGCAAAAGGATTAAGAGCCTGCGGTTATGCTACAGATCCTAATTATCCGGACAAATTAATCAGTTATATAGAACGTTATAACCTGCATCAATACGATTGTCAGATTACAGGAAAAACGTATGTTGCAATTAATAAATCGGCTCCAGCAAGAAAACCATCTTATGATGTGGCTTCGGATCCAAAGATAAATATGAGCTCAAACGATCCTAATTTATATGAAGTTCAAAAAGGAGATACGCTATATTCTATTTCGAAGAAATTCAACATATTAGTTGACGACATAAAACAGAAAAATAATCTTTCAGATAATGCACTTTCGGTTGGACAGAAGCTTAAAGTGAAATAATTATGAGTTTTGAATTATAAGTTATGAGTGATTTATGAAGAAGGTAATCTCTACTGTAATTTTTATTTTTGCCATTGTTTTGGTAATTAGACTTTTTTGCGGAGTTTATGTACATGATGAATTTACAGAAAAACATTTTTTTATAAAACATCGTCCAACTTTGAAATGGACATTTTATTCTCCTACTAGAATGTCAGATACAAAATTTAAAGAACTTTCAAAAGAAGAACAAACAGAACAAAAATACTTTAATGAGTTTGTAAGAGATCAAGGTTTAAGTCGATAAATCTAAAATCTGAACTCAAAAATCTAAAATAAATAATGATCTATAAAAGAAGTAGTCAGCTTTTTGCTGAAGCAGAAAAAGTAATTCCGGGAGGAGTAAATTCACCAGTTCGCGCATTTAAAGCAGTAGGAGGAACTCCAATTTTTGTAAAAAGTGCCAAAGGTGCTTATTTATATGACGAAGACGGAAATAAGTTAATTGATTATATCAATTCTTGGGGGCCAATGGTTTTGGGTCACGCCTATCAGCCAGTTGTTGATGCTGTGATTGAAAAAGCTAAATTGGGAACTTCATTTGGAATGCCAACAGAATTGGAAACGGAGATCGCTGCTTTGGCCGTTTCTATGGTGCCAAATATCGATAAAATCAGATTTGTAAATTCAGGTACAGAAGCTTGTATGAGCGCGATTCGTCTGGCTCGTGGATTTACAAAAAGAGATAAAATCATCAAATTCGCAGGTTGTTATCATGGACATTCTGATTCCTTTTTGATTCAGGCAGGAAGTGGAGCTGTAACTTTTGGTTCTCCAAATAGTCCGGGCGTTACAGAAGGAACAGCAAAAGATACTTTATTGGCAAAATACAATGATTTAGAGAATGTAAAAACTTTAATCGAAGCGAATAAAAATGAAATTGCAGCTATTATTATTGAACCTGTTGCCGGAAATATGGGCTGTATTCCCCCTGCAAAAGGATTTTTACAAGCTTTAAGAGATTTGTGTACCGAAAACGGAATCTTATTGATTTTTGATGAGGTGATGACAGGTTTCCGTTTAGCTCGCGGAGGAGTTCAGGAATTATATAACATCAATGCTGATATTGTCACTTTCGGAAAAGTAATTGGTGGAGGTTTACCGGTTGGAGCATTTGCTGCACGTGCTGAAATCATGAATTATTTAGCACCGCTTGGGCCAGTTTATCAGGCAGGAACATTATCCGGAAATCCATTAGCAATGGCTGCCGGATTAGCGATGTTGCAATCTTTGGATAATAACCGTGCTATTTTTACTCGTTTAGAAGAAAAAACAGCTTATTTAGAAGCAGGTATTGATAAAGTTTTAAAAGCAAATAATGTTGCTTTTACGATCAATAGAGTAGGTTCTATGATTTCTGTTCACTTTGATGAAAATCCGGTTGTTGATTTTCAAACAGCTGCAAAAGGAGATAATGAAACGTTTAAAAAATTCTTCCACGGATTGTTGAACGAAGGTGTTTATATTGCGCCATCTGCTTACGAAACCTGGTTTATTACGGATGCATTGACATACGAAGATTTAGATTTTACTATAAATGCAATTGATAAGGTTTCAAAAACATTTTAGTTTTAAATCCGAACATAATTAAATTTAAGGCTCAACTTTGGTATAAAGTTGAGCCTTTTTTATTAGTTAATAAAAAGTTAATGAACCTTTGTTTTCTTTGATTATTGTATTCAAAAATTATTTTTGTTTATCAAATAACCATTAAACCAAAATAAATGAAGAAATTTTTCATTTTATCTACTATAGCAGCTTTGATGCTATTTCCTGTTAACCAATTTGCTCAGAATAAAAAGAAATCCAAAAAAGAAGAAACGGCAACTCCTCCGCCAGAAAAAAAACCGGAGTCGGGAATTAAAGAGTATAGCAAAGTAATTACAAAAGATGCTATTTCTGATACAGGACTTTTTACGGTTCATAAAGTGGATAAAAAGTACTACTTCGAAATTCCAAATAAATATCTAAATAAGGACATGCTTTTAGTAAGCAGATTGTCGAAACTGCCTTCTAATTTAGGAGGAGGTTATGTAAATGCTGGTTCAGAAACAAATGAGCAATTGATTGTCTGGCAGCGTTTTCAGGATAAAATTCTCATCAAATCAAAATCATATAATGCAGTTGCAAACGATACCTTACCGATTAGTATTTCGGTAAAATCAAACAATTATGAGCCAACGTTATTTGCTTTTGATATTGTAGCCTTCAGTAAAGATTCGGCCAATACGGTTATTGATGTAACTAAATTTTATAGTACAGATGTAAAGGCAATTAGCGGAATATCTGCAGAGATGCGTGAAACGTATAAAGTAAAAGGTTTGGATGAAACGAGAAGTTTTATCAATACAATTAAAAGTTTTCCAATGAATATCGAAGTTATTCAGGATATGACTTATAATGCTTCAAAACCATCAATGTTAGAAGAAAGTGAATCGATCAGTATTCAGATGAATCAATCGATGGTTTTATTGCCGGAAGTGCCTATGAAACCTAGATTAGCAGATCCGCGTGTAGGTTGGTTTACTGTAAGCCAGTATGATTATGGAAGCAATGAATTAAAATCAGACCTGAAAACATACATCCGTCGTTGGAGATTAGAACCAAAAGATCCGGAAGCGTATGCCAGAGGAGAATTGGTTGAACCAATCAAACCAATTGTTTATTATTTAGATCCTGCAACACCTGAAAAATTGAGAAAATATATCAAACAGGGGATTGAAGAATGGCAAAAACCTTTTGAAACTGCCGGATTTAAAAATGCAATTATAGCAAAAGACGCTCCAACAAAAGAAGAAGACCCTGATTTTAGTCCGGAAGATGTGCGCTATTCGGTAATTCGATATGTAGCAAGTACAACTCGAAATGCAGTTGGGCCAAGCGTTTCAGATCCACGTACTGGAGAAATTATTGAAAGTGATGTTATTTGGTATCACAATCATTTGCGTTCGTACAGAAACAGATATTTATTAGAAACGGGAGCTGCAAATCCGAAAGCAAGAACTTTACAGACCAGTGATGAAGAAATGGGAGAGATGATGCGTATGGTAATTGCACACGAAGTGGGTCATGCGTTGGGTTTTCCGCACAATATGGGCGCCAGTTCTTCTTATGATTGTGAAAGCTACAGAAACGGAACTTTTACTCAGGAAAACGGAATTTCAGCGAGTATAATGGATTATGCACGATACAATTATATCGCGCAGCCAGGAGATCAAAATATCCGATTTATTCGTAAAATGGGAGCATACGATCATTATGCTTTAAATTGGGGATACAGAGTGATTCCGAATGCTAAATCTTCTCAGGATGAAAAAGCGACTTTAGACAAATGGATTTTAGATAAAGCAGGAAATCCAATTTATCATTTTGGAAAACAGAGTAGTGCTTTTGATCCAACTTCGCAAACCGAAGACATAGGAAACAATTCAATGAAAGCCAGTACTTACGGAATGAAAAATCTGGAATATGTTGCTAATCATCTAAATGAATGGACAAGCAATGTGACCAATAATTATGAAGATTTAGACGAATTATATAAAGAAATGTTAGATGTTTGGAGTAGGTATGTGGGACATGTTGTAACCAATGTTGGGGGTGTTTATGAAAATACTAAAAACCCAAATCAGGCAGGAAATGTTTATGAAGTAGTGCCAAAAGCAAAACAAATTGAAGCCATGAATTGGTTGCAGGCAAATGCATTTGCTTCTCCAACCTGGATTGTGAATGTCAATACATTAAAAAACACCAATTATGCAGGTTATACAGAAACGTTTAGAAATCTGCAGGTTAGACATTTAAATAATTTATTGAGTCTTGGCCGTATTGGAAGGTTAATGGATAATGAAATTTTGGGTGCTGATACGTACAAAGCGTTGGATTTATTTAAAGATACCCGAAAAGGAATCTGGAAAGAAACCAATACAGCAGCAAATGTGACGATCTATCGTAGAAATTTACAAAGAGCTTATATCGATAGAATGGCGTATTTAATGACAGAAGAAATTAAGCCAGCGGATAGATCAACTGTTTATTATAATGTGTCTCAGTCTGATTTAAGAGCGTTGGTACGCGGCGAATTAAATGTTTTGAAAAAATCGCTTGCAGCGGCAAAAGCATTGGGTGTAAATACAGAAACAAAATACCATTATGAAGATTGTATCAAACGAATTGATTTGATTTTAAATCCAATTAAATAAGAGTTATTAGAAATAAAAAAGAGGCTTAAAAGCCTCTTTTTTTTGATCTCAATTACATTTTATTTTTTCTTTAATCTTTCATTTTGTCTTTATGCTCTTTTTGAATTGCAGTCCATTTTTGATATTGATCAGCATTCAAAATAGATTTCATTTTTGCATCAGTTGCTTTGTGATCTTCTTCCATTTGTTTTTTCATGGCAGCTTTTTCAGCATCAGTTGGTTTTGCATTAGAATCTTTTCGATTCTTTTTAAACGTTTCCATTTTAGTGCTTCTTTCAGATAAAAGTGCAGCAACTTGTTTTTGTTGATCAGTATTTAAATTCAGATCTGTTGTTAATTTTTGCAAGTGTTCCTGATCACGTTCCTGTGGACTTTTATGATCATGTTTTCGGCTGTGATCTTTTTTCAGTGCGGTCCATTTAGTGTATTGATCAGCATTTAAAATGGCTTTCATTTTAGCATCATTAGCTGCTTTTTCAGTTTCCATTTGTTTTTTGAAAGCTGCTTTTTCTGCATCAGTAGGTTTTGTTTTATTGTCTTTTCCTGATGCTTTAAATTTTTCTGCTTTGGCACTTCTTTCTGCTAAAAGCTGTTTTACTTGTTCTTGTTGTTTTTTATCTAAACTCAATTCAGAAGTCAATTTCTGTAAATGTTTTTCATTACGTTGTTCCGGAGTTAAATTTTCTTTTTGATGATGTGCCGGTTTCTGATTGATGTCTTGTGCAAAACTTACTATTCCAACGAACAATAAAGCTGCGATAAATAATTTTTTCATAATTCGTTTTTTTTAATGGTTTATAGTATTTAGACATTCACAACCTTGTTAAGTTTAATGTGATTTTCAGGTTTATCTTTTATTTAACAGAAAGTATTAATTAAAATACAAATTATATTCAAAAATAAAAAAGAGGCTTAAAAGCCTCTTTTTGTCAATATTACATATTGTTTTCTTTTTTGTATTCTTTCATTTTTTCTCTAGCCTTGTCTTTGTTTTCTTCCTGAATAGTTTTCCATTTAGTATATTGGTCCGCATTCAGTATAGATTTCATTTTAGCGTCGTTAGCGTCTTTTTCAGCCATCATTTCTTTTTTAAAGGCTTCTCTTTCTGCAGCTGTTGGTTTTACATCGCTGTCCTTTTTGGCTTGACGGGCTTCTCTGAATTTATCAGCTTTTGCACTTCTTTCGGCTAATAATTGTTTTACCTGAGCTTGTTGATTGGCATCTAAGCTTAATTCAGAAGTTAGTTTTTTTAACTGCTTGTCATTACGCTGTTCCGGTGTCATTCTTTCTCTGTGCTCTTTATGATCCTGAGTTGGATCCTGATCTGCGTCTTGTGCAAAACTTGCTACTCCAACGAATAACAAAGCTGCGATAAATAATTTTTTCATGAGGTAAGTTTTTTAATTGTTATATACTTTAGACTTTATGAAATTCATTAGGTTTAATCTGCGTCTCAGAATTATATTTTATTTAACAAATTGAAAACTAATTCATTAAAACGTTTGTATTCAGATAAAAATTATAGAATTAATTGCGTATTTTTAAGGTATCAACAAGTTAAGAACTTAGAAGAAATTATTATGACTCCAGAAACAGCATCAAACAATACTAAAATTGCTTTTTTTTCAACCCAGCCTTACGATAAAACATTCTTTAATAAATACAATAAAGAGTTTGGTTTTGAGCTGGATTTCTTTGAAACGCAATTGAATCCTCAAACGGTAATTTTAATCGAAAACGCAGCTATAGTTTGTGTTTTTGTGAATGATATTGTCAATGAAGCCGTAATTAAGCAATTGGCAGAAAAGAACGTCAAAATTATAGCATTGCGTTGTGCTGGTTTTAATAATGTCGATTTAGAAGCGGCCAAAAAATACAATCTAAAAGTTTGCCGCGTTCCTGCTTATTCTCCTCAGGCTGTCGCTGAACATGCCATGGCGATGATTTTGACCTTAAACAGAAAAACACATAAAGCCTATAACAGAGTTAGGGAACAAAATTTTTCCCTAAACGGATTGTTAGGTTTTGATTTATTCGGCAAAACCATCGGAATCATTGGAACCGGAAATATCGGGAAAGCTTTTGCTAAAATAGCTTTAGGATTTGGTTGTAAAGTTCTGGCTTATGATATTGTAACCAATTCTGAAATGGAAAAAGATGGAGTTGAATTCGTTACTCTGGAAACCATTTTTAAATCGAGCGATATTATTTCGCTGCATTGTCCTTTAAACGAGCAAACGAAGCATATAATAAATAGTAAGTCTATTGATGAAATGAAAGACAGCGTCATGATCATCAATACCAGTCGTGGAGGATTAATAGAAACGGCCTGTGTTATTGAAGGCTTAAAAGAAGGTAAAATAGGTTATTTAGGAATCGATGTTTATGAGCAGGAAGAAAAACTGTTTTTCAGGGATTTATCTGCAGATATCATTCAGGACGATGCGATTCAGCGTTTAATGAGTTTTCCAAATGTTTTGGTAACGGCGCATCAGGCCTTTTTTACTAATGAAGCTTTAACGCAGATTGCTTTGGTGACATTTAATAATATTAAATCACTCTTGGCTAAAAATGACATTGAGAATAAAGCGGCTTTGCTTGTTTAATTTTAATCAGATTTATAAACCCGTTAGGTTTTTAAAACCTGTCGGGTTTCGAAACGTATCTTTAGAATCTTAAAAATAGAAATTATGAAAAATAAAATTTTGATTGCATTGTCAGTATTCGCGTTATACTCTTGTCAAAACAAAGAAAAACCAGCATCAAAAAATATCATTAAAACGATTGTTCAGGATACCTTATCAAAAACATTGGGAGGAACGGCAAATTTGAGTGAAGTCACTGCTAAAAATGATAAAGAGGTTGAGTTAATTAGAAAACAGCTTTCAATTTTACTAAAGAAAGATTTACCAGTAATGACAAAAGACGAACGTTTCTTTTACTATGAAGCTTACGATTTAAATAACGATAAAAAAGACGAATATTTTGTTGGTTTCTCCAATCCGTATTTCTGCGGAAGTGGAGGCTGTTCCGGTTATATTCTAAATAATGATGGAAGTGTTATCAATAAGTTTACAGTAACTGATTTTCCAATTTTTATTGGAACAACAGCTTCAGAAAATTTTAAAGATTTAATTTTTAATAGTGGTAATACATTGCATTCCCTAAAAATGAAAAATGGAAAATATCCTTCAAATCCATCCGTTCAGGAAAAATGGAAAGGAAATATTCCTGCAGCATCTCCGGTTGTTTTGGATATTTATGCTAAGAAATTGGAGAAGTATTCGTTTTAGTCGTAGCATAAAAAACCCGACAGGTTTTTAAAACCTGTCGGGTTTGTATATTGAATTTTGGAATTTCTAAATTTGGAATTTAAAATCTATCCTACCAATTCCACAAATTTAAACTCACCTTCAACAGCAACTTTAGTCAAACCGTGTTTAGATAAGTTTTTCATAGACGCATCCCATTTTTTACCACTTAAATTCGCAGTAATTTTTAATTGCTGAAGATCCATTTTATTTTCATTTCCTTTCAATAAATCCAGGATAAATTTCTCTTCGTCAGAAAGTTCTATCGAGGCTTGTTTTTTCTCCGGACGCATTTGCGGGAACAATAAAACTTCCTGAATCGATGCATTGTTTGTTAAATACATAATCAAACGATCCATTCCAATTCCCATTCCAGATGTTGGAGGCATACCGTATTCCAAAGCTCTTAAGAAATCTTCATCGATAATTCCGTTTGCTTCATCATCACCTTTTGCAGCCAAACGCATTTGATCTTCAAAACGCTCACGCTGATCAATTGGGTCATTCAGTTCAGAATAAGCATTTGCGATTTCTTTACCACAAACCATCAATTCAAAACGCTCTGTAAGATCTGGATTATCACGGTGTTCTTTACATAAAGGCGACATTTCTTTAGGATAATCTGTAATGAAAGTTGGCTGAATATAATTTCCTTCACATTTTGCTCCAAAAATCTCATCAATCAATTTTCCTTTCCCCATTGTGTTATCAACGTCAATTCCCATTCCTCTGGCAGCTTCAAACAATTCGGCTTCGCTTTTTCCTGAGATATCAAAACCAGTAAAATGTTTGATAGAATCTGTCATTGTAACACGGGCATAAGGCGCTTTAAAGTTAATTTGGTGCTCGCCAAATGTAACTTCGCTAGTTCCATTTACGGCAATAGCACAATGCTCAAGCAAACCTTCAGCAAATTCCATCATCCAGTTGTAGTCTTTGTAGGCTACATATATTTCCATGGCAGTAAATTCAGGATTATGCGTTCTGTCCATTCCTTCGTTACGAAAGTTTCTTGAGAACTCATAAACACCTTCAAATCCACCAACAATTAATCTTTTTAAATACAATTCGTTGGCAATACGCATGTAAAGCGGAATATCAAGCGAATTATGATGCGTAATAAAAGGTCTAGCCGAAGCACCACCCGGAATTGACTGCAAAACAGGAGTGTCAACCTCAAGATAGCCGGCATCATTAAAATAACCACGCATTGCGGTGAATAACTTTGTACGTTTAATGAAAGTTTCCTTAACATGTTGATTTACTGTTAAATCAACATAACGCATTCTGTAACGCAATTCAGGATCATTAAAGGCATCATGAATATTTCCGTCTTCATCCGTTTTTGGCAAAGGAAGCGGACGTAATGTTTTACTCAAGAAAGTAAATCCGTCAACACGAATACATTGTGCGCCCACTTTCGTAGTAAACAATTCTCCTTCAATACCAACAAAGTCACCTAAATCAGTTAGTTTTTTAAATACAGTGTTGTATAATGTTTTATCATCACCTTCGCACAAAACATCGCGATTCACGTACAATTGCAAACGCCCTTCGCTATCCTGCAATTCAGCAAAACAAGCTTTTCCCTGATCACGAATACTCATCAAACGTCCCGCAACGATAACCTTCTTACCTTCTTCAAACGATTCCTTCACTTGCTTCGAAGTATGATTTACTGGAAAAAGATTAGCCGGATAAGGATTGATTCCTAAGTTGCGTAAGTTTTGAAGTTTTTCTCTTCTAATGATTTCTTGTTCTGATAATGCCATTTTGTGCTCTTTTTTTAAGTCTGCAAAGATAAAGAAAAGAATGTAGATTTCAGAATGCAGTTTTTAGATTTTTTGAAGCAGAAAATTATCGTATTACAATCACCTTTCGTCCCGCTATCCGCTTGTATCTTTTTTGTCTCGTTCTCCAAACGAGACAAAAAAGGATACCGCTGCTATCGGGGCTAAATTAGAAATTTTAGTTTTCAAAAGACGTTTGAGTTGGGATGTTTATCATTGCGAGGAACGAAGCAATCACACGATCTAAATCAAATTGAGGTAAAAAAGAACTAGACAATCAAAATGAGATTGCTTCGTTCCTCGCAATGACAAACAAAAAAACCTCAGTATCTTAGCATCTCAGAACCTTAGCACCTTTCAAGAAAATGAACTACATAAAAACCTTCTTACTCTTAATTTTACTCTCAAGCTGTCAAATTACCGAAACCATAAAAATCAATCCGGACGGAAGCGGAAGTATTGAAATTTTTCAATTACGTGACGAAAATAGCTATATGCAAGTAGGTCGTCCTCTTTCGAGTTCAGAAAAATTTACAGATACACTATTTGTTTTTCAGGATTATATTACAAAATATGCAACAACATTTGTGAAGTTTAGTAAATCGGACCAGACACTGTTTCAGGAACATGCTAATGTCAAAATGCATGTAAAGGTCGATCCAATTCAAATGGAAAATTTTAATGTAATTTCTTCCGACTTTAAGAAAATAGAAGAACTGCCAAATGTTTATGAAAGTCTTAGTTTAGCAAATTCCTTAAAAGAGAATTATCCGGTTTCAAAAGAGTTTTTCAAAATTAAATATACTTTTGACGGTTTTACTTTTAAAAGGAATCTGGTTATTGTTGATCAGGAAGCATTTGATAAGAATAAAAAAATGCTTGAAGAAAGAAAAAAAACGTATGCTAAATACAAATTAGTACAATCGTATACTTTAAAATATCATTTCCCGGGAAAAATAAAATCAATTTCAAATGATAAAGCCATTATCAGTCCTGATAAAAAATCATTCACATTAGAATTTCAACTTTCAGATTGTTTACAAAATCCTGAAATGACGAATTTAGAAGTGGTTTTGGAGCCAAGCAGCAATTAAACGATTAAACAAATAACCGATTTCCAATTAAAAATGAATATTAAAAAGAGATCTGAAGACAATGCGATAAAAACTCAGAACCTTAGAATCTTAGAACCTCAGAGCCTTTAAAAATAAAATACTCTTCGTATATTTGATAAAAAATTAACCAATGATGAAATTTTATAAATTACTTAGTTTTTCTTTTTTAGTGGCAACACTTACAAGCTGTACTTTTACTGAAAATATGTACATTAATGACAACGGAACCGGAAAATATTCTGTCGATATGGATGGTTCTGCTTTGATGGAAATGGCTGGTGATCAACTAGGAAATCAAATGGGGGCCGATGCTAAAAAAAATATCGATTCTACTTTTACATTCAAACAATTAATTGCGGATAAACAAGATAGTATCTCAAAATTATCTCCTGAAGCGCAGAAAGAAATTAAAAAATTGGAAAATTTTGTTTTCAATGTAAAAATGAACGGAGAGCAAAAACAATTCTTAATGAACATTTCTACCGATTTTAAAAGTGTTAGTGAGTTACAGGATATATTGCAATCGATGAGTACACTTCAAAAACTGGAAGGCGGTACTGCTCCTGCGACCCCATTTTCAGGTTTAGGAGACAATAAGAGTAAACTAAGTTATACTTATGATGGAAAGAAATTTACACGTAAAGCAATCATAGACAAGCAGAAAATTGCAGAGAAACCAGCTGATTCGACAGCAGACATGTCGAAAATGATGTTTGCTTCGTCTAACTATGTTATTAAATATCATTTTCCTAAACGTGTAAAAAAGGTTTCGAACCCAACAGCATTGTTTAGCGAGGATAGAAAAACAATTACAATTCAATACCCTTTCACGGATTATATGGAGAATCCTGACAAACTTAACTTTGATGTTGAGTTTGAAAAATAATTAAAATGAATAAAAAAATTCAACTTCAAGATTTAGGAAACAGAGATTATAAATCGACCTGGGAATATCAGGAAGAACTTTTTAAAGACATAGTCGACTTAAAAATCAAAAACAGACGAGAAGAACTCGAGTTAGAAACTCCAAATTATTTGTTGTTTGTAGAACATCCGCACGTTTATACATTAGGAAAAAGCGGTGATTTAGAAAATTTATTATTAAACGAAAAGCAACTAGAAGCCAAAGGAGCAACTTTCTATAAAATCAATCGCGGCGGTGATATTACCTATCACGGACCCGGACAAATTGTAGGTTATCCAATTCTGGATCTGGAAAATTTTTTTACTGATATTCATAAATACCTGCGTTTTCTCGAAGAATCAATTATCCTGACTTTAGAAGAATACGGTTTAAAATGTGGTAGAAGTGAAGGTGAAACAGGAGTGTGGCTAGATGTGGGAACTCCGTTTGCACGTAAAATTTGTGCACTTGGCGTACGTGCCTCACGCTGGGTAACCATGCACGGATTTGCCTTAAATGTAAATGTCGATTTAGGTTATTTTGATAATATCATTCCATGTGGAATTCGCGGAAAAGGCGTTACTTCATTACAAGTAGAACTTGGCGTTGAAAAAGTAGATGAAGACGAAGTAAAAGCCAAAATCATCAAACATTTAACTCACTTGTTTGAAGCTGAATTTGTTTAAAATAAGCTTCTCAAATATAAAATAGTATGAAAAATGCTGAAAATAACAATTATAGAATTGCTGTTCCTTCGGCATTTGAAACTGTTTTTTCTCATTTTTACTTCGCAGAAAACAAAACCGATCTTCCGGTTACAAAAACTTTATTGCCGAGTTTTCAAACCATTTTGGTTTTTAATTTCGGGACAAAATCGACTTTAAAATCACAGCAAAATACTGTTTTGGAAGTAGAAAAATGTATTGTTTTAGGTCCTATAAAACAGGCTTTTGACTATACTTTAGAACCTGATTCAGAAATTTTAGTAGCCAATTTTAGAGAAGACGCTTTTTATCGATTCTTCGGGAATGTATTGTTTGATTCACTGCCAATTCATCCGGATGCTTTACTTCAGGAAAATTGCTTCAGTCTCTTATGGGAAGAACTTCAACAAATTTCTGAGGTTACAGAACGTGTCGCTTATATTTTAGACTTCTGTAAGCCCTATCTTAGAGAACAAAATGAAATCACAACACTTTTGACCGATTTTAAAGAAGGAAATCTAGATCCTATAAAAGTAATTGCTTCAAAGATAAATCAGACGGAAAGAAACATTCAGCTCAACCAAAAAAAGGTTTTTGGCTATACTATTAAGGAAATAAATCGTTACGAAAGGTTTTTAAAAGCCATAAATGAAATTCAGAAAACTATACTTAATCAGTCCAAAACAGATTGGCTGAATATTGTCGAGGAATGTGGTTATTATGATCAAAGTCAGCTTATTCATGACTTTAAATTTTATATGAATATTTCTCCAACGAAATTCCTGAAATTTCAAAACGATATCTGCAGTTCAAAAGCAGAATAAATTCCATTTCGTTTTCTTACAATTCCCGCCGAAGCTTGCGCTTTACATTTGTCATGTTCAATCTTAAAAATAGAAAACATGAAAAATTTAATTATTTACGCACATCCAGATCCAGCAAGTTTAAATTATTTCTTCAAAGAAACTGTTCTTCAAAGTTTAGAAAAGTCTAAACAAGAAGTTGTAGTTCGTGATTTAAATGAAATTAATTTTAATCCAGTTTTATCTCTGAAAGATATGCAAGGACAAAGAATGGGAAAAGTGGCAGAGGATGTCAAAACAGAACAGGAATTTATCACTTGGGCAGATCGAATTATCTTTATTTATCCAATTTGGTGGACAGGAATGCCTTCTATAATGAAAGGTTATATAGACCGCGTTTTTAGTTACGGATTTGCTTACAGATATGATCAGGGTATTCAAAAAGGATTATTAACTGACAAAAGTACCATCATTATCAATTCTCACGGAAAATCGAATGCAGAATATGAAGCAATAGGAATGGATAAAGCTTTGGCATTAACTTCAGATGTTGGAGTTTTCAATTATTGTGGTTTGAAAATCAAACAACATTTTTATTTTGATAAGGCAGATAGAGCTGCAGCAGAAAGTATTTCAGAATGGGAAAATCAAATTAGAAATGAATTTAGGTTTGAAGATGAAGTTGTTTTTGAATAGAAATTTATTTTAAAAAATAATATTGAAAAAAATGTAAAAATGCCTTGGTAAAAGCCAAGATTGTGAATTGTTGGCAAATTATGAGAATTATCAATATTGTACCGTTTTTATGTGTAAATTGGTTTCATACTTTTATATAATCCTTATTCAAATCTAATTTTACAGCTTATGAGAAAAATCTACTTTATTTGTTTCCTTTTTATTCTCAACAATGTTTTTGCTCAAAAGAAAGATAAATTAAATCCAATTGCGGTTTACGAAAAAGTTTGGCAAGAGCGCAGCAGCGATGCACGATTAAAATTGATAAAAACAATTTGGCTAGAAGATAGCACGTTTGAAGATCCTTCTGCATCTATAAAAGGAGCCGTTGCATTAAATAATGTTATCAACGAATTTTATAAAAAAAATCCCGATGCTATATTGACCTCAGGTTCAAAAGTAGTAAAAGACAATTATGTAAGCTGGGATTGGAAAATTCTCGATTCAAAAAATAAACTGATAATGGCCGGTCGTGATTTTGCCCGATTAAATGGGAAAGGCCAGGTAAGTAAAATTATTGGTTTTTGGGATCAGGAAGTTACTCCGTCTGAAACGGAAATATTAAAAAATCTTGAATCTGATAATTATAAAGTTGTAGCTAAATATTATGAATCTCTTTTTAAAACCAGAGATTTCAATACAATGGCAACCACAATTGAAGAAGGAGCCATTTACAATCAGGCTGAAGGTTTGCCATATGGAGGAACTTATGTTGGTTTTAATGAATGGACTAAAATGTTTACGAAATCAGCAGAGTTTTTTGATTTGGAAATAGAAAAAGAACCTGTTTATTTTAGTGATGCTACTAAAAATGAAGTAATTATTTATTTCACTATAAAATGTAAAGCAAAAAAATCAGGAAAAACACTTTCAATGCCAATTTCAGAGCATTTTGATTTGAAAAACGGAAAAATTACTGCAATCAGACCCTTTTATTTTGATACTAAACAGTTTGCAGAATTCTTGAAAAGCAAAAAGTAAAATTACTATAAGTTTATTATTTTTAATAGATAAACTAGTCGTAAAAAAAAAGGCTTATCCATTGTGATAAGCCTTTTTTTTATTGTTCAAAAAAATCTAATTCCAATTGGTCAGGCAAAAGCCTGAAACTCATTCTGTGATATTTTGTGGTGCCATGTTTTCGAATGGCATCGCGATGTTCTTTGGTAGGATAGCCTTTGTTTTGTTTCCAATTGTACATAGGAAATTCTTCATGGATTTGCTCCATATAGAGGTCGCGATAGGTTTTTGCCAAAATTGATGCTGCGGCTATGCTTAAAAATTTTGCATCTCCTTTTATTATACTCTGATTCGGAATTGATTTTAATAATTCTATTTCTTCAAAAGAAAATTGTTTCCCAAAAGTATTCCGTAAGCCTAATTTTGCATTCAAAGCACGGTTTCCGTCTACGATAATAAAATCTGGTTTTTGATTTAATTTTAAAATACATTCCTGCATTCCTTTCATGGAAGCATTCAGAATATTTATTTCATCAATTTCGTCCGGAAATAAATGTGTAACCGAAAAGCAAACTGCATGCTGCTCTATAATAGGTTTCAAAAGAAATCTATCTTTTTCAGACAATTGTTTACTATCATTTAAAATTTGGTTTTCAAAATTAGCAGGTAATATTACGGCTGCGGCAGTTACAGGCCCGGCAAGGCATCCTCGACCAGCCTCGTCAGTTCCGGTTTCTAGTATATGTCCTGAAAAATTAAGTTGAAGCATGCTTTTATTTTGAACAGCAAATATAATTTTTTTCTAAAAAAAAAGGCTTCTAAAAATTTGATTAGAATTTTAGATAGTATTTTGTTCTAATTAATTTGGTTAATTTAATATTCAATGTGTTTTAAAAGATGATTTTAATTNNTTTTAATTGAGAAGTGAGGTCGTATTTTTTAAATTTTATCTTAATAATTTTTTTACGAAATACTTTTTATTGAATTTTTTTAATCTAAATGAGATAAATACCTTTAAATAAATTGAATTTAGCGCTATAAAACGCTTGATTTTGTCAAAAAAATAAAATTGTAATGTAAAATCACGATTTTAATAAAAGTTGATATTCTTTTTTATGGGTTTAGTCAATTGAATCTTTTAAATGTTAAAAAGTGTTAACATTTTTATGAAAGAATTTAGGTCCTGGTTCATTTATTTATACGAATAGAATTGTTAAAATATTAATTCCGTGATATTTTTGGGGAATATATTGAGGTATTGTTAATAATATTGAAAAAATTTAAGTTGAATTAGTTTGTTATTTTAAGAAATAATTAAGATGTTTGCCGCATACTAATTCAAAATAAATTAAAATGAAATTAAAATTACAATGGATTTGTACGCTCCTTGTAGCGTTATCTATGCAGTTTTCTTTTGCTCAAGAGAGAACTGTCTCTGGAAAAGTATCTGATAAGACAGGTGTTATTCCAGGAGTAAATGTTGTTGTGAAAGGATCAAAAACAAATACTCAGACTGATTTTGATGGAAGTTATTCTATCAAAGCAAAGACTGGTGATGTTTTGGTTTTTTCATATGTAGGTATGAATAACAAACAAGTTACCGTAGGAAGTTCTAGTTCAGTAAATGTTGAGCTTGAATCAGAAGCGCAACTAATGAATGAGGTTGTAGTTGTTGGTTACGGTGTGCAAAAGAGAAAAGAAGTAACTGGTTCTATTTCTAAAATTGCAGGAAAAGACATCGCCAACTTAGTTACTCCATCTTTCGAAGGTGTTTTAGCTGGTAGAGCAACTGGTGTACAAGTATTAACCAATACTGGTATTATTGGAGGCGCTCCAAAAATTAGAATTAGAGGTATTTCATCTATTTCTGGAAGTACAGAGCCATTAATCGTTGTAGATGGTGTGCCTATTTATTCTGGTGATATTGGTGGTGTTTCTTCAACAAATGGTTTGGCTGATATTAACCCGGAAGATATCGAATCTTTTGATGTATTAAAAGATGGTGCTGCAACGGCTATTTACGGTTCTAGAGCAGCGAATGGTGTAATCTTAATTACAACAAAAAGCGGAAAGAAAGGTACTTTGAAAGTAAGTTATTCAAGCGTATTTGGTGTAGCTAGTGCTGCTAAAACATATGATTTGTTACAGACTCCTGATTTCTTAACTATTTCTAACGAAAAAAGAACAAACAGAGGGCAAACTCCATGGGCTGTTGGAAATACATATAATACAGACTGGCAAGGTGCAGTTTTAAGAAGTGCTCCTCAAACTACTCATAATCTTAACTTCAGTGGAGGTTCAGAAAAAACAAAGTATTATTTGTCTTTAGGTATAACAGATTTAGATGGTATCAATTTAGCTAATGATATGAAGAAATATTCTGTTAGAACTAATATTGATCAGGATATCAACAAATGGTTAAGCATTGGTACTAATTTAGCTGTAAGTAGAACAGAGTACAATGGATTGAATATTAACGCAAATGGTTTATCTGGTAACATTTTTAATGCTACAAGACAATTGCCTAATACACCAATTTATGATGCAGCTAACCCTACAGGTTACAATATTTCACCAAATGGCCAAACTGTAGGTCAATGGAATAATACAGATCCTGCTGGAGATAACATTACAAATATTCTTTATGTTCTTGATCATAATAAATATAAATCTACAACTACGAGAATTTTAGTAAGTGCATTTGCAAATGCAAAAATTACTTCTGACTTAAGTTATAAATTACAAGTAAGTGGAGATAACGCTTCAACAGATGGTTACCAATATTGGAATCCAGTACACGGAGACGGACGTGGAACTAACGGATCATTGTATCAGGACAACACTAATCTATTGAGATGGAACTGGCAAAATATTTTGAATTACAAACATACTTTTGCTGAAGACCATAATTTAGGTGTAACAGGTGTTGCTGAGTATCAAAAATCACGTACTAAAATATTCTTTGGTTCAGGAACTGATATTTTAAGTGATTTCTACGATCAAAATTTAGTAACAGGTACATATGCTACTAAAGATTCTGGTGGTAGTGCTTCTGAAAAAGGAATTATATCATACTTAGGTCGTGTTACCTATAACTACAAAGAGAAATATTTTATTCAGGGATCTCTTAGACGTGATGGAATTTCTCAATTTGAGAAAGATGTTAGATTCCATAACTTCCCTGGAGTTTCTGCAGGTTGGACAGTTTCTAAAGAAAGTTTCATGGAAGGAATCAGTGGTACTGTTTCTGATTTGAAATTTAGAGGTTCTTACTCTGAAGTAGGAAACGTTGATGTTCTAAATCAAGCAGCTTATCCTTCAAAAGGTCTTATGATTGGTTCTCCTTATGGTTCTTTAAATGGTATTGGTTACTATCAATTTGGTAATGATCAATTACAATGGGAAACAAGTAACAAAGTTGATTTTGGTGTAGACTTAGGATTGTTTAACAATCGTTTGACTTTAGCATTTGATTATTATAAAAATAATATTGACGGTTTAGTATTAGCAGCGCCTGTTGCAAACTCTTTAGGTGTTCCTAACAGTATTATCAATTCGAATGTTGGTAAAATGTATAACCAAGGATATGAATTTGCTGTAAGTTTCAAAGCAATAAATAATGCTAACTTTACATGGGATGTTTCTTCTAATTTAACGCTTACTAAAAACGTAGTTACTGGTTTAGTTAACGGGCAAGATATAACAGGTGGTTCTTCATCTTTTGGTTCATCTCAGGATATAGTTAACATTGCACCTAATATCATTATTAGAGAGGGTGAATCTATTAACTCTTTATACGGATTTAGATATTGGGGTGTAAATAAAGCAAATGGTAACCCTGTTTATTATAAGGCAGATGGTAGTTTAATACAAGGAAACTTGGCAACGTCTACTTATAATGTATTTGATCCTGCTAATCCTGGAACAACTGGAGCAGCTGCAACATTAGCTACTGCTGATAAAACTATTTTAGGAAATACTTTACCAACATATTACGGATCTTTTACTTCTACTATGAAGTATAAAAATCTTGATCTTGGATTTATGGTTAGATTTAGCGGAGGAAATAAAATTTTTAATGCTACAAGAAGAGAGTTAATGAATCAAAACTTTAACAATAACGGAACAGAGATCTTAGGAAGATGGCAAAGTGTTGATAATCCTGGGGACGGATGGACACCAAGATTATACGCAAGTTCAAATACATTTACAAACCTTTCTGGAAGTGCTAGTACACGTTTTGTTGAAGATGGTGATTTTATCTCACTTGATAATATTAGTTTAGGTTACACATTACCTAAAATGCTAATGGATAAAATTGGCGTGGATAACTTTAGAGTTTTTGCTCAGGCACAAAATATCTGGTTAATTTCAGATTACAAAGGTATTAATCCTGAAATGGAAACAAATGGAGTAGATATCAATGGTACTCCACGTTCTAAGGTAATTTCAGTTGGAATAAATGTAAGTTTATAAAAAAAACATATGAAAAATATAATTAAAACAATTTTACTTTCTGTAGTTGTACTCGGGATGAGCTCATGTACAGAAGAAAAAATATTGGATTTAACTCCAATAAACAATATTGCAGATACAGATGCTTTTGCAACTCCTTCATTAATAGAATCTTACATGAATGGTGTTTATAATGCTGCTGCAATTGGACAATATAATGCTGCATCAACAAGCCCAAATGGTGGTCGAGGTTATATCTGGGGAGCTGCTTTTGTTGAACAAGGTGAAGCTAGAGGTGAAGATATTGTTAATATGGCTACTTTTTACCAACTGACTTATACTGCAACTTACGATCCAACAACCGCTAATAATGTGTATTACTGGATTGACGGTTATAGATTAATCGGAAGATGTAATCTTATGATTGAGGGAGTTGCTAATGCAGTTTCTAAAGGTGTTATAACACAAGCAGTTGCTGATAACTATATCGGACAAGCTAAATTTTTAAGAGCAATTACACATTTTGAACTTTTAACATATTTTGCAAGACCTTATAACGCTACAACTAGCGCAACAGATCTTGGAGTTATATACAGAGAAGTAGGTGTGAATACAGCTGCTGAAGTAGCATCTGAACAAGTTAAACCAAGAAATACTGTTGCTGATTGTTATGCAAAAGTTTTGGCAGATTTAAATGATGCTGAAAAATTGATTTCTTCAAATGGTTTTGCTGGTGGTAGAGTTGTTTCTAAAGCAACAAAATCTGCTGCAATAGCATTCAAAACAAGAGTTTATCTTCAAAAAAGAGACTGGGCAAATGTAATTGCTGAAGGGACTAAATTAAATGGTGTTTATACATTAACTGCTGATCCTGCTGCTCCTTTTGTGCTAGCAAATAACTTAACTAACTCAGAGTCTATATTCTCTATTGCGCATTCTGCAACAATGAATCCGCAGGTTAATGCGGCTTTGGCAAGTGTATTAAAAAATAGAGCTTTAGTTGCAATTAGCCCAATTATTTGGAGAGATCCACAATGGTTGGCTGATGACAAACGTAGAGAAGATGGAAAAATGATTTACACATCAGCTGGTATAAAATATACTAATAAGTATACAGATGTTACAAATATGACAGATGCTGCTCCGGTTATCAGATATGCTGAAGTAGTATTAAATATGGCAGAGGCTCAGGCTCGTTTGTCAAATTTATCAGCTGCTCTAACTTTGTTAAATTCTATTAGAAATAGATCTTTAGCTAGTATAACAACTCAGGCTTATACTGCTGCTTCTTTTACTACAAATGCTACTATGGTGGCTGCTATTCTTAAAGAAAGAAGAATTGAATTTTTACAAGAAGGTCGTAGATGGGCTGATATTCACAGATTACAAGGTGATGATTTAGCTCCTATAAATGGAATTCCTGCAAAAGTTGCTAATGCGACTCCTGCTAAGGAAGCATATATTCTTGGAAATACTTATGTTATTACTACTCCTGTAACTGCAGTTCCAAGTTCTGATTTTAAATTCTTATGGCCATTGCCACAGACTGAAATTAATACAAACCCAGGTTTAGAAGGAAAAAATAACCCAGGTTGGTAAAAGAATAAATATTTTGATTTTTTTAAAACCCTCAATCATTTTTTGATTGAGGGTTTTTTTATTCAGGTTTAGTTCGATATAAAAACTTCTCATTCATAATGATTTGTTTTTTTATACGTTTTTATCTTTTACCTTTGCTTGACAAATTTTGCCGAAATAATTACATATAAAGCTATCAAATGAGAATACTCTTTTTTCTATATCTATTAATTGTACCTACATTATTGTTTTCTCAGGAAAAAACTAGTTCTAAAAACAGTTTAGATATGAATACTAAATATTCTAGTATAACGGATACAGTAAAGAAGAAAAAGGCTTTAATAGCAAAGATTGATCAATATAAGATTTATACACTGGAGCATGATACGGTATATGCAGATACATCGCTAACATTAAAAAGTGCCTACAAGCAAAATTATTTAAGGAAAGATAACTTTGGACTTTTGCCTTTTTCTAACATAGGACAAACATATAATACGTTGCAATACAGTTTAACGGATTATTCTCCTTATCCGGAAATTGGTTTCAAAGGCAAACATTTTGATTATATGGAAGTTAGTGACATAAAATATTATTCAGTTGCAACGCCATTAACAGAACTTTTTTTTAACACGACAATCAACAAAGGACAAAACTTAGATTCATTTATAACACTTAATACTTCAAAAAATCTTAATTTTTCTGCAGCCTACAGAGGATTGCGTTCTGAAGGGGATTATATAAATCAATTGGTAAGTGCTGGGAATTTTAGATTTACAACAAGCTATTTTACAACGAATAGGAGATATGTTCTAAATGCCCATGTGACATTTCAGGATATTACCAATGAAGAGAATGGTGGAATTACAAATCCTGAAAGTTTTGAAAGTGATGACCCGGATTATAAAAATCGTCAGCGACTGCAAGTGTTTTTGACTGATGCAGAATCATTATTAAAAGGAAGACGTTTCTTTTTTGATCATGCATTCAGAGTAAATCCGAAAGATGGAAGTAATAATTTATATGTGACGCATCAATTTAATTACGAATATAAATATTTTCAATACAAACAGCCAACTGTTCTTTCGACTGTGACGCCAACTGTTGGGCCGAGTCAGCAAGTAGAACGTTTTGGCGAGTCTTATGTTACTAGTAATATAAATGATGAAACACGCTTCGAGAAATTATACAATAAAGTTGGACTTGCATATGAAAATTCACTTCTGGGAAAATTCAATTTTTTTGTTGATGATTATAGATCAAATTATAAGTACGACAGAATTATTGTAAATGATGATGGTACAGCTATTCCGGATAATTTATTTTTACAGATTAATAATGTTGGAGGGCAATATGAGTATCAGAAAAATAAGTGGAATGGTCGTTTTTTATATACAAGATCAATTACAAATCAGTCCTTGTCTGATTTAGATGCAAAATTGAGATACAATCTGAATGAGAAAATTCAGTTCGATTTTAGATATAGAAATTTAAACAAGTTGCCAAGTAATAACTATAATTTATATCAAAGTAGTTACGTTGAATATAATTGGTCTAACAATTTTAAAAATGAGAAAATAAACCAACTCAGCGCCAATGTTTTTACACCGTGGTTAAATGCTGAAGTTCAATACTCTGTTCTAAAAGACCACTTGTATTTCAAAGATGATTCCAGCCCTGCAGAAGCTTTAGTATATACTCAAATTATAAAACCGGCGCAATATGGAAATGCAATAAACTATTTATCTATAAAAGCTAGTAAGGAATTTAAATTTGGGCCATTTGGTCTTGATAACACACTTTTATATCAAAAAGTAGATCAGTCAGATTTGATTTTGAATGTTCCTGATTTTGTAACTAGAAATACGTTTTATTATTCTAGTTATTTTTTCAAAAAAGCATTATTCATGCAGACAGGAGTTGTATTTAATTATTTTACAAAATATTATGGAAATGATTATAATCCGGTTATTGGCGAATTTTTTGTTCAGGATACAAAGAAAATCGGAGGTTATCCATTATTCGATCTCTTTGTAAACGCCCGAATTCGTCAAACCCGATTTTACTTTAAGGCAGAACATATTAATGCTTTATTTTCAAAAAGCGATTATTATTCGGCGCCTAATAATCCTTATCGTGATTTTATTATCCGATTTGGTTTAGTTTGGAACTTCTTCCAATAAACTTAGGGGTATTTAGATTTTTAGAACCAAATATTAAATAAACATAAAATGGACTTTTCAAAAAATATTTTAGAAACAATAGGTAATACGCCTTTAGTAAAACTCAACAAAATTGTTGCTGAAATCGATGCGTTAGTATTGGCAAAAGTCGAAACTTTTAATCCTGGGAATTCTGTAAAAGACAGAATGGCCGTTAAAATGATTGAAGACGCAGAGGCTGACGGCAGATTAAAACCGGGTGGAACTATAATTGAAGGAACGTCCGGAAACACCGGTATGGGTTTGGCTTTGGTAGCTATTATCAAAGGATATAAATTGATTTGTGTAATATCAGATAAGCAATCAAAAGAAAAGATGGATATTTTGCGTGCTGTTGGTGCCAAAGTTGTAGTTTGTCCTACAGATGTTGAACCGACGGATCCACGTTCTTATTATTCCGTTTCAAAACGGTTGGCAGAAGAAACACCAAATTCATGGTACGTAAACCAATATGATAATTTATCTAATTCATTAGCGCATTATGAGCAAACTGGTCCTGAAATCTGGAAACAAACTGATGGTAAAATCACTCATTTTGTTGTTGGAGTAGGAACAGGCGGAACTATTTCCGGAGTTGGAAAATATCTAAAGGAGAAAAACCCGAATATTAAAATTTGGGGAATTGATACCTACGGTTCTGTTTTTAAAAAATACCATGAAACTGGAATTTTTGATGAAAATGAAATTTACTCATATATAACAGAAGGAATTGGAGAAGATATTTTACCTAAAAATGTAGATTTTTCTTTAATTGACGGTTTTACAAAAGTTACAGATAAAGATGCAGCCGTTTATACAAGAAAAATAGCAATGGAAGAAGCGATTTTTGTTGGAAACTCTGCAGGAGCTTGTATTAAAGGGCTTTTACAGCTTAAAGAGCATTTTAAACCAGAAGATGTTGTTGTCGTTCTTTTTCATGATTCAGGAAGTCGCTATGTTGGTAAAATGTTTAATGATGACTGGATGCGAGAGCGTGGATTTTTAGAAGAAAATGTAACGAAAGCCGAAGATGTAATTAAAGATCATATCGATAAAGAACTGATCGTTGTTCGTACAGAAGAGTTAGTATCGCACGCAATTGAGCGTATGCGTAAGTATAAAATCTCTCAAATTCCTGTAGTTGATATTAACGGATTTGTTGGTTCTGTAGACGAAACAGACTTGTTTAGAAGTTATGTTGCAGATAAAAATGTTGCCGAAAAACCAATTAAGGAGGTAATGGGAAAACCGTTCCCAATTGTAAAATTAGGAACTACAATTGAAGAAGTTTCTAAATTATTTACCAAAGAAAATGACGCTGTTTTGGTAGATTTAGGAAATGGAAAACATCATATTATTACAAAATATGATATTATTGGATCTATAAAATAAGAGAATTTTAATAAGATTATAAATCCATAAATCGGAGTTTTACGGCTTTGATTTATGGATTTTTTTAGCTTTAAATATTTTAAAATATGAATTTTACTGCCATAGATTTTGAAACCGCAACTGGCTATCATCCTTGTTCTGTCGGAATAGTTACAGTCCAAAACGGAATTATTATTGATGAGTTTGTATCGCTAATAAAACCTCCAAACAATATATATAATCCGTATACAATTCAGGTTCATGGTATTTATCCACGTGATACGATTAACGCAAAGTCGTTTTCTGAAGTATTTCCTGAAATCGAAAGAAGATTGAAAAATAGAGTTGTTGTAGCACATAATGAAAGTTTTGATCGAAATGTATTGATGAAATCAATGGCACTTTATGGTTTGCAATATGAAAATTTAAATATTGCAGAACGTTGGGAATGTACAGTCAAAATTTACAAAGCAAAGGGATTAAAGCCAACTAAATTAAGTGATTGTTGTCGTGAAATGAAAATTCAGTTAAATCACCATGAAGCCTTATCCGATGCCCGTGCTTGCGCTAAGTTATATATGTTAAAGTGATGTTTTTTGTAGGATAAGTATTATTTTTTTTGCTATTTTTAGGTTTTTGTAACTTAAATATTAGCCTAAAAAATGAGAGAAGAATTTCTTCATTATCTATGGAAATTCACGAAGTTTGAAACTCTGAATTTAAGAACAACTCAAAATGATCCAATTGTAATTATTAAGACCGGAGATTATTTAGAACTTTCAGGACCTGATTTTTTTAACGCTCAGATTAAAATTGGAACTCAAAAGTGGGCAGGAAATGTTGAAATTCATTTAAAATCATCTGATTGGTATGTGCATCACCATGAAAAAGATCCCGCCTATGAAAATGTCATTTTGCATGTAGTTTGGGAGCATGATACAGAGATATTTAGTAAAAATAATACTGAAATTCCTGTTTTAATTTTGAAAGATTATGTTTCTTCAGAAATAATAAACAACTATCATTCTTTAATGACTCCAAAATCCTGGATTTCTTGCGAAAAACAGATGGTCCAAATAGATGAATTTGTTTTTAAAAATTGGCAGGAAAGATTATTTTTTGATCGACTGGAAAGAAAAGCGAAATTTATTTATGAATTGTTAGAAGAAGCAAATTACGATTGGGAATCGGTTTTGTTCTCTTTGTTAGCAAAGAATTTTGGGTTAAACACAAATGGAAATGCTTTTTTACAAATTGCTCAATCAATCCCGTTTTCTATTGTTCGAAAAGAAAGTTTCGAAATAGAAAATCTTGAAGCATTGTTTTTTGGGACTTCCGGTTTATTAGATTCTGAAAAGGAAGATTTATATTTTAATGATTTGAAAATCAGATATTTTTATCTTTTGCATAAATATCAATTAGATAAGGTCTATACAGAGCCACTGCAGTTTTTTAAACATCGTCCGGATAATTTTCCAACCATACGGCTTTCTCAATTAGGAAGCTTGTATAATAAACATCAGAATTTATTTTCTAAAGTAATCATATTAAAGTCGGCTAAAGATGTTTATAATCTATTAAACGTTGCAACAAGTTTATATTGGCAAAATCATTATCAGTTTGATAAAGAAAGTCCTAAGAAGTTAAAACCTTTGTCTAAATCATTTATTGATTTGTTGATTATAAACACCATTATTCCGTTGCAATTTGCTTATTCATATAAAATTGGAGAATCTAATGCTGAAGATCTTATTTCATTTATGCATGAGGTTTCTCCTGAAAAAAATGCAATAATTGATAAATTTGAGAGCTTTGGAATTATTTCAGAAAATGCATTTGAAACACAAACTTTGCTGGAGCTAAAGAATGAATATTGCAATAAGAAAGCCTGTTTAAGATGTGCTTTAGGAATAGAATTAATGAAAAGTAATTAGATAGTTAAAAAAAGGCGACAATGGTATAATTTTGTATTTTTGTCCAAAATCTAAAATCTAATATTAGAAATGTCAGCAATTTTAAAACTTAAATTTTTCTTTGAAAAATACGGATTTCATGTTTCATCTCGATTAGCAGATAAACTTGGAATGCGTGTTACAAGTGTACGATTGTTTTTTATTTATATTTCATTTGTAACCGCAGGTTTAGGCTTTGGAATTTACTTAACACTAGCATTTTGGATCCGTTTAAAAGATCTTATTCGGGCAAAACGAACTTCAGTATTTGACTTATAAAAGTTATTGAATAAAAAAAAAGGATCATATACTATATGATCCTTTTTTGATGCTTTATTTGGAATATTTTTCCGGATTATTTAATTTACTGTTTTTCTTACCATAAACAAAGTAGATAACTATACCTAATGCCATCCAAATTACAAGCCTTGCCCAACTTTCGTTTGGTAATGAATACATTAAAGCTAGACAAATAACGATTCCTGCAACCGGTACAAATGGAACCCATGGAGTTCTAAAAGCTCTAGGTGCATCTGGCATCTTTTTACGCATAACCATAACACCAATACAAACTAATACAAACGCTAATAGTGTTCCAATACTTACCATATGTCCTAAGTCGCTTACCGGAACAAGTCCAGCAAATAAACTTACGAATACTAAAAAGAAAAGGTTTGTTTTCCAGGGAGTACGGAATTTTGCATGAATTTCACTGAAGAAAGGAGGTAATAAACCATCTTTACTCATTGTATAGAAAACACGGCTTTGTCCCATAAGCATTACTAACATTACAGAAGTATATCCAGCTAAAATAGCTACAATTAGTCCTGTTTGCAAAAAGTCGTATCCTGTTACAGCAAAAGCGGTCGCAGCAGGTTTTGCATCTCCTGCAAATTTATAGTAAGGTACAAGTCCTGTCATAACATGAGAGAACAATACATATAGAATTGTACAAATAACAAGTGATCCTAAAATACCAATTGGCATTCCTTTTTGTGGATTTTTAGCTTCCTGAGCGGCAGTAGAAACAGCATCAAAACCAATAAAGGCAAAAAATACAGTACCAGCTCCGGCAGCAATTCCTGACCAACCAAATTTTCCGAAAACACCTGTGTTTTCAGGAATATAAGGTGTATAATTAGTAGGGTCGATAAATTTCCATCCTAAAACAATAAAAACGATTACTACAGCAACCTTTATAACAACTAAAACGTTGTTTAATGAAGCTGATTCTTTAGTTCCTTTTATTAATAATAAAGAAAGAAGCGAAACAATGAATATAGCAGGTAAATTTACGATTCCTCCATTTATTACGGTACCATTACTAAGTGTTAATGTTTCCCAAGGTGAACAAATTAGGTCGGGCGGTAAATGTATTCCGTATTTTGCAAGAAGTTCAAGTAAATACCGGGACCAACTTACACCAACGGTAGCGGCACCCAAAGCGTATTCTAAAACTAAATCCCAACCGATAATCCAGGCCATAAATTCACCCATAGTAGCATAAGAGTAAGTGTATGCACTACCCGCAACCGGAATCATTGATGCAAATTCAGCATAACAAAGTCCGGCAAATGCGCAACCTACAGCTGCTAAAATAAAAGAAATTGTTACCGCCGGACCTGCGTGGTCAGCAGCTGCAATTCCTGTTAGCGAAAATAGTCCCGCTCCAATAATTGCTCCAACTCCAAGTGCAACAAGCGAACGTGAAGATAAGGTTCTTTTTAGTCCTTTTTCAGATTCGGATGCTTCACCGAGCAGTACCGAAAGAGGTTTAGTTTTCCAAATTGACATACTATTATATTGGTTTATTGTTATTAAGCTCCAAATGTATCGTTTTTTATAAAAAATAAAAACAATTATATTGTTTTAAGTTATAAAATATCAAAAAAATATGCAAAATAGGTAGTTTACAGCTGTTAAGCATTGAAATTCATCAATTTAATTAGAGTGTTAATGCGGATTGAATAATTTGATGAAGAATAAATTTTTTACTATTTTTCTTAATAAATTGATATTTTATTGTTTATTTTATCCTTTTAAAACGATTGAAAATTTTATTTTAATGGCTAATCTTAAAACGCTCGCAATATATTTTAAATTTACAAGAGAGCAACGTACAGGAATTTTTTTACTTTTTGTAATTATTATAATATTGCAGATGGTTTATTTTTATGTTGATTTTAATTTGCCTGAAAAAACTTTCCCGGAAAAAGAACAATGGATGTCTTTACAATCAGAAATTGATTCTCTTAAGTTTATTAAAGATGAGGAGAAACCTAAATTCTATCTTTTTAATCCAAATTTCATAACAGATTATAAAGGATATAAACTTGGAATGTCTACACAGGAAATTGATCGACTTTTAGAATTTCGGAAAAAAAATAAATTTGTTAACTCTACGGAAGAGTTTCAACAAGTCACTAAAATTTCTGATTCCTTGTTAAAAGTTATTTCTCCTTTGTTTAAGTTTCCGGGTTGGATTCAGAAAGAAAATAATTTCAAAACAGAGCAAAAAGAATTTATTAGAAAAGCCGATATTAAAAAGGAGAAGATTGTAATTTTAAATATTAATGACGCCACTCAGGAGGATTTGATTAAAATATATGGTATAGGTGAAGCTTTATCTTTACGTATATTGAAACAAAAAGAAGTAGTAGGATGTTTTGTTTCTATGGAGCAGATGAATGATATCTGGGGACTTTCACCGGAAGTTATTGCGGAGTTGAATTCTCATTTTAAGGTAATATTGCCTGCAAGCTTTAAGAAAATAGCAATAAATGATGCGTCTTTAAAGGAATTGTCTCAGTTTTTCTATTTCAGATATGCATTAGCCAAACAAATCGTAACGTATAGAAGTATGAATGGAAATTTTCAAAATATTGAGGATTTATCAAAAATTAAAGGTTTTCCTGTTGAAAAAGCAAAAATAATTAGTTTATATTTGGAGTTCTAAAAAATATAGCCAACAATGAATTTTGATTATAACGAAACACAGTCAATGATTGCGCAGTCTATTAAAGATTTTGCCGAAAAAAACATTAGACCTAATATAATGGAATGGGATGAAGCACAAATTTTTCCAGTTCCGCTTTTTAAAAAACTAGGCGAAATGGGTTTTATGGGGGTTTTAGTGCCTGAAGAATATGGAGGATCCGGATTAGGTTATCATGAATATATTACTGTTGTAGAAGAAATTTCAAAAGTTGATCCTTCAATTGGTTTGTCTGTTGCGGCTCATAACTCATTATGTACAAACCATATTTTGACTTTTGGTAACGAAGAGCAAAAGAAAAAATGGTTACCTAAATTAGCAACAGCTGAATACATTGGAGCTTGGGGGCTAACAGAGCATAATACCGGTTCTGATGCGGGAGGTATGAATACTACCGCAGTTAAAGATGGTGATTTTTGGATTGTGAACGGTGCTAAAAATTTTATTACGCATGCAATTTCGGGTGATATTGCAGTAGTGATTGTACGTACCGGAGAAAAAGGAGATTCAAAAGGAATGACTGCATTTGTCTTTGAAAAGGGAATGGCAGGATTTACCTCAGGAAAAAAAGAAAATAAATTAGGAATGCGCGCCAGTGAAACTGCTGAGTTGGTTTTTGATAATTGTCGTGTGCCTGACGCAAACAGATTAGGAGAAGTTGGTCAGGGATTTATACAGGCAATGAAAATCTTAGATGGCGGCCGAATTTCAATTGGAGCTTTGTCTTTAGGAATTGCAAAAGGTGCTTATGAAGCTGCTTTAAAATATTCTAAAGAGAGATATCAGTTTGGTCAGCCGATTAGTAGTTTTCAGGGAATTTCATTTAAGCTGGCTGATATGGCAACAGAAATAGAAGCTTCGGAATTGTTGCTTCATAAAGCAGCATTCTTAAAACAGCAGCATAAACCTGTGACAACGCTTGGTGCAATGGCTAAGATGTATGCATCGGAAGCTTGTGTAAAAATAGCTAACGAAGCTGTTCAGATTCATGGCGGGTACGGTTATACTAAAGATTTTCCTGTGGAGAAATTTTACAGAGATTCTAAGCTGTGTACAATTGGCGAAGGTACAACTGAAATTCAAAAATTAGTTATATCGAGAAATTTGTTAAAAGAGTAAAGAGTAAAGAGTAAGAAGTAAAGAGTAAAGAGTAA
>NZ_MUGV01000031.1:0-70279 GCF_002217275.1 Flavobacterium frigidimaris | reverse complement strand
AAGAGTAAAGAGTAAAGAGTTATAACTATAATCTATTCTCTCTCTTCTATGTTCTTTCTTCTATGTTCTTTCTTCTATGTTCTTTCTTCTTTTAAAAATAATTCACAATTTATAACTCGTAATTCAAAATTAATATATACTTTTGCAGCCTTAACGAGAGGAGGTGTCTATATTATGTTAATTATACCAATTAAAGACGGAGAAAATATCGATAGAGCATTAAAGCGCTATAAAAGAAAATTTGATAAAACAGGAACTGTTCGTCAACTAAGAGCACGTACTGCTTTTATTAAGCCTTCTGTTATCAAAAGAGCTCAAATTCAAAAAGCGGCTTACATTCAAAACATGAGAGATGGTTTAGAAAGTTAGTATTAAGCTTTTCAAAAATAATTACCGTTAGTTGTCAATATTTTGATACTAACGGTTTTTTTATGCTTAATTTTGAGATAATATATATAGGTAGAATTTATTGTTGTTTTTGAATGAAGTAAAAATATTTGTAATGAAATCGAATAAAGACGCGTTTCGTGATTATCTACAGTTGGAGAAAAAATACTCAGAGCACACGGTTAATGCTTATTTGAATGATATTGGTTTTTTTCAAGTTTTCAATAAGGAAAATTTTGAACAGGAAGATATTGAAAAAGTAAATTACAGTCAAATTAGAAGTTGGGTTGTTTCTCTTGTTGATCAGGATATTTCAAATGTTTCTGTGAATAGAAAAATGGCTTCATTAAAAGCTTTTTATAAATTTCTTTTAAAAACAAAACAAATTGAGGTAAGTCCTATGTTGAAGCATAAGGCTTTGAAGACTCCGAAAGTTATTCAGATTCCATTTTCTGAAAAAGAACTTTCTGATTTAATGGGGCAGGTGAGTAGTTCTGTTGGTTTTGAAGAAATTCGTGATAGACTTATTGTTGATATGTTTTATACGACCGGAATGAGACGTGCTGAATTAATACATCTGATGATGTATAATGTTGATTTGGCTTCAAATGTGGTAAAGGTTTTGGGTAAGCGTAATAAAGAGCGTATTATTCCGGTTTTGCCGATTATTGCAGATCAGATTAAGTTATATCTTGATGAACGAAATTTGGTTGAAAATATTGTAGATACGGATTATTTTTTTATTTCAAAAAAAGGATTAAAATTAAGTGAATCTTTTGTGTATCGATTAATAAATTCTTACTTTAGTAGGGTCTCTGAAAAGGTAAAAAAAAGTCCGCATGTGCTTCGGCATACTTTTGCAACTCATTTACTTAATAACGGGGCAGATTTAAATTCAGTTAAGGAGTTATTAGGACATTCTAGTTTGGCATCTACACAAGTTTATACTCATAATAGTTTAGCGGAGCTTAAAAAAGTATATGGGGATGCTCATCCTAGAAATAAATAATACTTCTGAAATGTTTAACCATAAAATTAATATTATGAAGGTAGATGTTCATGCAGTTAACTTTACTGTTGACCGAAAGTTGGTGGATTTTATTCAAGAAAGAATGGATAAGTTGGAAAAGTATTACGATCGAGTTGTCTCGGCTGATGTTTTTTTAAAAGTTGAGAGAACAAGTGATAAAGAGAATAAAGCTGTTGAGATAAAGATTAATGTTCCTGGAGATGAATTTTTGGTTAAAAAGCAGTGTAAGACATTTGAAGAGGCAGTTGAGCTTTCGGCAGAATCTTTAGAGCGTTTACTGGTAAAAAGGAAAGAAAAAATAAGAGCACATATATAATTGGAAAATTTTTTCGAAAAATGTTTTGATACAAAGATAAAATAGCTACATTTGCAGTCCGTTAGAAATAGCGGACTTTTTTATTGATATTGCCAGCGTAGCTCAGTTGGCTAGAGCAGCTGATTTGTAATCAGCAGGTCGTGGGTTCGAGTCCCTCCGCCGGCTCTAGTTATTTCAAATGCGATTTGAAATTGTTCATGTAATTATTGATAAAAAAAAGGGGAGATACTCAAGCGGCCAACGAGGGCAGACTGTAAATCTGCTGTGTGAACTTCGCAGGTTCGAATCCTGCTCTCCCCACAAAAAAAGTTTAGATTTCAAATTGTTGATTTTAGATTGTAAAATCTAAATTCTTAAATCTAAAATCAGAACTCTCTGCCGGTGTAGCTCAGGGGTAGAGTGCTTCCTTGGTAAGGAAGAGGTCTCGGGTTCAATTCCCGACATTGGCTCAAGTAAGTAGGAAATTGAAAATTAATATATAACTAAGATTAAAAATTAAGTAAAATGGCAAAGGAGAATTTTAATCGTTCCAAACCGCACTTAAACATAGGTACAATTGGACACGTGGATCACGGAAAAACTACATTAACTGCTGCAATTACAAAAGTATTGTCTGATGCAGGTTACTGTCAAGCAAAATCGTTTGATCAAATCGATAACGCTCCAGAGGAGAAAGAAAGAGGTATTACTATTAATACATCACACGTAGAGTATGAAACAGCTAACCGTCACTACGCTCACGTTGACTGTCCAGGTCACGCGGATTACGTAAAGAACATGGTTACTGGTGCTGCTCAAATGGACGGAGCTATCTTAGTAGTTGCTGCTACAGATGGTCCAATGCCACAAACTCGTGAGCACATCCTTTTAGGTCGCCAGGTTGGTATTCCTAGAATGGTAGTTTTCATGAACAAAGTTGACATGGTTGATGACGCTGAGTTATTAGAGCTTGTTGAAATGGAAATTAGAGATTTATTATCTTTCTACGAATATGATGGAGATAATGGTCCAGTAGTTCAAGGTTCTGCTTTAGGAGGATTGAATAATGATCCTGCTTGGGTTCCTAAAATCATTGAATTAATGGAAGCTGTTGATAATTGGATCGAAGAGCCAATTCGTGATACTGCTAAACCATTCTTGATGCCGGTTGAAGATGTATTTACAATTACTGGTCGTGGAACTGTTGCTACAGGTCGTATCGAAACAGGTATTGCTAATACAGGAGATCCAGTTGAAATCATTGGTATGGGAGCTGATAAATTAACTTCTACTATTACAGGAGTTGAGATGTTCCGTAAAATCCTTGATAGAGGTGAGGCTGGAGATAACGTAGGTTTATTGTTAAGAGGTGTTGATAAAGAATCTATCAAAAGAGGAATGGTTATCATTAAGCCAGGATCAGTAAAACCACACGCTACTTTCAAAGCTGAGGTTTATATCTTGAAAAAAGAAGAAGGTGGACGTCATACTCCATTCCATAATAACTACCGTCCACAGTTCTACGTACGTACAACTGACGTAACAGGAGTTATTACTTTACCAGAAGGAGTAGAGATGGTAATGCCAGGAGATAACTTAACTATCAATGTATCTTTATTGAGCCCAATCGCAATGAGCGTAGGTTTACGTTTTGCTATCCGTGAAGGTGGTAGAACTGTAGGTGCAGGTCAGGTTACTGAAATAGTAGGATAATCCTATAAATATTATAAAAAGCCAGCTGATTTTCTTCATTGAAATCACTGGCTTTTAATTACGGGCGTAGTTCAAGGGTAGAATAGCGGTCTCCAAAACCGTTGATGGGGGTTCGAATCCCTCCGCCCGTGCAATATAAAATATATAAAATGACAAAAGTTACTAATTATTTATCAGAGGCTTTCGAGGAGTTAAAGTCAAATGTTACTTGGCCTGCTTGGGCTGAGGTTCAAAAATTGACAATTGTTGTGGCTGTATTTTCGATTCTATTTGCTTTGGCAACATGGGGAGTAGACGAATTTTTTGCAAAAGCTTTGGCTGGATTTTTTAACTGGTTAAAAGGATAATTTTTTTGTGATGGCAGATAATAATGTGAAAAAATGGTATGTGGTTAGAGCTGTAAGCGGACAAGAAAATAAAGTCAAAGCTTACATCGAAACTGAAATTGCCAGACTAGGTATGGGTGATTATGTTTCCCAAGTTTTAGTGCCTACAGAAAAAGTAGTTACTGTAAAAGAAGGAAAGAAAATGTCTAAGGATAAAGTTTACTTTCCTGGGTATGTTATGATCGAAGCCAATTTAGTTGGTGAGATACCTCATATTATTAAGTCTATTACAAGTGTAATTGGATTTTTAGGAGAGATTAAAGGCGGGGAACCTGTTCCTTTAAGACTTTCTGAAGTAAATAGAATGTTAGGTAAAGTAGATGAGTTAGCTGTAAATACAGATACTCGCGCTATTCCTTTCAACTTAGGAGAAACTGTTAAGGTGATCGATGGTCCTTTTAATGGCTTCAATGGTACGGTTGAAAAAATAAATGAAGAAAAGCGTAAACTTGAAGTAATGGTTAAGATTTTCGGAAGAAAAACTCCATTAGAATTAAGTTTTATGCAAGTTGAGAAAGTATAATTTTTGTTACATCTATAATAACCACTACAATTGCTTCCAATAATTGTGGTGTTAAATTTTTTAAAAAATGGCTAAAGAAATTAGTAAGGTAGTTAAACTACAAGTTAAGGGAGGTGCTGCGAATCCGTCGCCACCGGTTGGACCTGCTTTAGGAGCTGCTGGGGTTAATATCATGGAGTTCTGTAAGCAGTTCAATGCTAGAACACAAGATAAACCTGGCAAAATATGCCCAGTACAAATTACTGTGTATAAAGACAAATCATTTGATTTTGTTGTTAAGACTCCTCCAGCTGCTGTCCAATTATTGGAAGCTGCAAAGCTAAAGTCTGGATCAGGTGAACCAAATCGTAAAAAAGTAGCTAGTGTTACTTGGGACGTTATCAAAGCAATTGCTGAAGATAAAATGGTAGATTTAAATGCATTCACAATCGAATCTGCAATGAGCATGATCGCTGGAACTGCTAGATCTATGGGTATAACTGTATCAGGAGATGCTCCTTTTTAATTAAGAGAAAGAAATGGCAAAATTAACAAAAAAGCAAAAAGAGGCTGCTTCAAAAATTGAAAAGAACAAACTATACTCTTTGAAAGATGCTGCTGCATTGATTAAAGTTATAGCTTCTGCAAAATTTGATGAGTCTGTTGATATCGCAGTTCGTTTGGGTGTAGATCCAAGAAAAGCGAATCAAATGGTTAGAGGTGTGGTTACATTACCTCACGGAACAGGTAAAGACGTTAAAGTATTAGCATTGGTTACTCCAGATAAAGAAGCGGAAGCTAAAGAAGCTGGAGCTGATTATGTAGGTCTTGACGATTATTTACAAAAAATTAAAGATGGTTGGACAGATGTTGATGTTATCATCACTATGCCAGCTGTTATGGGTAAATTAGGTCCATTAGGTCGTATTTTAGGACCTAGAGGTTTAATGCCAAACCCTAAAACAGGTACTGTAACTATGGATGTTGCAAAAGCTGTTGCAGAGGTTAAAGCTGGTAAAATTGACTTTAAAGTTGATAAAACTGGTATCGTACATGCAGGAATTGGTAAAGTTTCTTTTGGAGCTGAGCAAATTTATGACAATGCACACGAAATTATTCAAACATTAATCAAACTTAAACCAACTGCTGCTAAAGGTACCTATATTAAAGGTATTCACCTTACAAGCACTATGAGTCCTGCAATTGCATTGGACCCTAAAGCAGTATAATTGGTAGTTAATAATTTTTAGTATGACTAGAGAAGAAAAATCAATCGCGATTGAAGATTTAACTGCACAGTTAGCTGGTACAAATATTATTTATGTATCTGATATTTCTGGATTAAATGCAGAAACAACTTCAAACTTGAGAAGAGCTTGCTTTAAAGCAGGTATAAAATTAGAGGTTGTAAAAAACACTTTGCTTGCAAAAGCAATGGAAGCTTCTGCTAATGACTATGGTGATTTACCTTCAGTATTGACTGGTAATAGTGCTATATTTATTTCAGATGTTGCAAATGCACCTGGAAAAATAATCAAAGATTTCAGAAAAAAATCGGCTAAACCTGTATTAAAAGGAGCTTATATTAATTCTGAAATTTATATTGGAGATGATCAATTAGATGCATTAGCAACTATTAAATCTAAAGAAGAACTTCTTGGAGAACTTATTGGATTATTGCAATCACCAGCACAAAGAGTTATCTCTGCTTTACAAAACCAATTCGCAAAGAGCGAAGAGGAAGAAGCATAATAACAAACGCAGGGAACATTATTTCCTTGCTGCTTAATTAGCGCACAATAAATAAATTATATTTTACAAATCATTTTAAACGATAGAAAAAATGGCAGATTTGAAACAATTCGCAGAACAATTAGTTAACTTAACAGTTAAAGAAGTTAACGAATTAGCAACAATATTAAAAGACGAGTATGGTATCGAGCCTGCTGCTGCAGCTGTAGTAGTTGCTGCTGGTGGTGGAGAAGGTGCTGCTGAAGAAGCACAAACTGAATTTACAGTTGTATTAAAAGAAGCTGGTGCTTCTAAATTAGCAGTTGTAAAATTAGTTAAAGAACTTACAGGTTTAGGTTTGAAAGAAGCTAAAGATGTAGTTGACGGTGCTCCAAGTAACGTTAAAGAAGGTGTTTCTAAAGAAGAGGCTGAAGGTCTTAAAAAATCATTAGAAGAAGCTGGAGCTGTAGTTGAGCTTAAATAATTCAACTCAGTTTTAAGAACTAGGTTTAGGTCTTGAGGTAACTCAATGGCCTAAACCATTTTTCGTATAATAAAATATATCCAATTTTATTATTCAAATAGTTTAAAATACGAAAAAGTTTTTGATCAATACGAAGAAAAAAATTAAGCTCACTTTACTAGTTTATTTTTAAAGATGTATTGATTATAATAAGAAAGTATAGATTAAACAGTGTGTGTTTACACAAAAAATTACTTTTTTTTAATCAAAATTTTGTCCATTGATGATAACAAATCAGACTGAAAGATTGAATTTTGCCTCTACAAAAAATATCCCTGACTATCCAGATTTCCTAGATGTTCAGGTTAAATCTTTTAAGGATTTCTTTCAATTAGAAACGAAATCTGACGAAAGAGGCAACGAAGGGTTATACAACACCTTCATGGAAAACTTTCCAATCACAGATACAAGAAATAACTTTGTATTGGAATTCCTAGATTATTTTGTTGATCCGCCACGTTATACAATTCAAGAATGTATAGAGAGAGGTCTTACTTATAGTGTTCCTTTAAAAGCCAGGTTAAAACTATATTGTACAGATCCAGAACACGAAGATTTTGAAACTATTGTACAAGATGTTTATCTTGGAACAATACCTTATATGACTCCAAGCGGTACTTTTGTTATCAATGGTGCTGAGCGTGTAGTAGTATCTCAACTACACCGTTCTCCTGGGGTTTTCTTTGGTCAATCATTCCATGCAAATGGTACAAAACTTTATTCTGCCAGAGTAATTCCTTTTAAAGGTTCCTGGATAGAATTTTCTACAGATATCAATAGCGTAATGTACGCTTATATCGATAGAAAGAAAAAATTACCGGTTACAACTTTATTCCGTGCAATCGGGTTCGAAAGAGATAAGGATATCCTTGAAATTTTCGACTTAGCTGAAGAAATTAAAGTTTCTAAAACTGGTATTAAAAAATACATTGGAAGAAGACTTGCGGCACGTGTATTAAACACTTGGCATGAGGATTTCGTTGATGAGGATACTGGAGAGGTAGTTTCTATCGAACGTAACGAAATCATTCTTGATAGAGATACTATTATCGACAAAGATAATGTTGAAGAAATCATTGATTCTAATGTAAAATCTATTTTGTTGCATAAAGAGGATAATAATCAGGCAGATTATGCTATTATCCACAATACGTTGCAAAAAGATCCAACAAACTCTGAAAAAGAAGCTGTAGAGCACATTTACCGTCAGTTGCGTAACGCTGAACCGCCTGATGAGGAAACTGCTCGTGGTATTATAGATAAATTGTTCTTCTCTGATCAACGTTATAACTTAGGTGAAGTTGGTCGTTATAGAATGAATAAAAAACTTGGTTTGGATATCCCAATGGAAAAGCAAGTGCTTACCAAAGAAGATATCATTACCATTGTAAAATATTTGATCGAATTAATCAACTCTAAAGCAGAGATTGATGATATTGATCACTTATCAAACCGTCGTGTTAGAACAGTTGGTGAACAATTGTCTCAACAATTCGGTGTTGGTTTAGCGCGTATGGCGAGAACTATTCGTGAGAGAATGAACGTTAGAGATAACGAGGTGTTTACACCAATTGATTTGATTAATGCTAAAACATTGTCGTCAGTTATCAACTCTTTCTTTGGTACTAACCAGTTATCTCAATTTATGGATCAAACGAATCCATTGGCTGAGATTACACACAAAAGAAGATTATCTGCACTTGGACCTGGTGGACTTTCGAGAGAGAGAGCTGGTTTCGAGGTTCGTGACGTTCACTATACACACTATGGTCGTTTATGTCCGATTGAAACTCCAGAGGGACCAAACATTGGTTTGATTTCATCTCTTGGTGTTTATGCAAAAGTAAACGGAATGGGTTTCATCGAAACTCCATACCGTAAAGTTACAAATGGTGTAGTTGATTTAGAAAGTACTCCTATTTATTTAAGTGCTGAAGAAGAAGAAGGAAAAATGATTGCTCAGGCAAACATTGAAATGGATGCTACTGGTAAAATTACGGCAAGCAACGTTATTGCTCGTGAGGAAGGTGACTTCCCGGTTGTTGAACCATCTGCAGTACATTATACAGACGTTGCTCCTAACCAGATTGCTTCGATTTCTGCTTCATTGATTCCTTTCTTGGAACATGATGATGCGAATAGAGCCTTGATGGGATCTAACATGATGCGTCAGGCGGTTCCTTTGATCCGTCCGGAAGCTCCGATTGTTGGTACAGGTTTAGAGCGTCAGGTAGCTTCAGATTCTAGGGTATTGATTAATGCTGAGGGAGATGGAACTGTAGAATATGTTGATGCTAATATCATTACTATCAAATACGACCGTACTGAAGATGAAAGAATGGTTAGTTTTGATGCTGATGAAAAAACGTACAACTTAATTAAATTTAGAAAAACCAATCAAGGTACAAGTATCAACTTGAAACCAATCGTAAGAAAGGGTGACAGAGTTATTCTTGGACAAGTATTATCAGAAGGATATGCTACTCAAAATGGTGAATTAGCTTTAGGTAGAAACTTAAAAGTTGCGTTCATGCCATGGAAAGGGTATAACTTTGAGGATGCGATTGTGATTTCTGAAAAAGTAGTTCGTGATGATATTTTTACTTCTATCCACGTTGATGATTATTCATTAGAGGTTAGAGATACTAAGTTAGGAAATGAAGAGTTAACAAACGATATTCCTAACGTTTCTGAAGAAGCTACTAAAGATTTAGATGAAAACGGTATGATCAGAATTGGAGCAGAGGTTAAACCTGGCGACATTTTGATCGGGAAAATTACACCAAAAGGAGAATCAGATCCTACTCCGGAAGAGAAATTGCTTCGTGCAATCTTCGGGGATAAAGCAGGTGATGTAAAAGATGCTTCATTAAAAGCTTCTCCATCTTTACATGGTGTAGTTCTTGACAAAAAATTATTTGCAAGAGCCGTAAAAGATAAACGTAAACGTACTCAGGATAAAGATGCTTTAGGCGCTTTAGAAATGGAATTTGAAACTAAATTTGTTGAATTAAAAGACAGATTGGTTGAAAAATTATTCCTGATCGTTAACGGAAAAACATCTCAGGGTGTAATGAATGATTTGGGTGAAGAAGTTTTACCAAAAGGTAAAAAATATACTCAAAAAATGCTTTACGCAGTAGAGGATTTTGCTCACTTAAGCAAAGGTCAATGGGTTGCTGATGACGCTACAAATAAAATGGTTAATGATTTAATTCATAACTATAAAATTAAGCTGAACGACTTACAAGGATCTTTAAGAAGAGAAAAATTCACTATTACAGTTGGAGATGAATTACCATCTGGAATATTGAAATTAGCGAAAATTTATATCGCTAAAAAACGTAAACTGAAAGTAGGGGATAAAATGGCAGGACGTCACGGTAACAAAGGTATTGTTGCAAGAATCGTTCGTCATGAAGATATGCCTTTCCTTGAAGACGGAACACCAGTAGATATCGTATTGAATCCACTTGGGGTACCTTCACGTATGAACATTGGTCAGATTTATGAAACTGTTCTTGGATGGGCTGGACAAAATTTAGGTAGAAAATTTGCTACTCCAATTTTTGACGGTGCCACTTTAGATCAAATTAATGAATTAACTGATGAAGCCGGAGTACCACGTTTCGGACATACACACCTTTATGATGGTGGTACTGGAGAGCGTTTCCATCAAGCTGCAACTGTGGGTGTAATTTACATGCTTAAATTAGGACACATGGTTGATGATAAGATGCACGCACGTTCTATCGGACCATACTCGTTGATTACTCAACAACCACTTGGAGGTAAAGCTCAATTTGGAGGTCAGCGTTTTGGAGAGATGGAGGTTTGGGCACTTGAAGCTTATGGAGCATCAAGTACTCTTCGTGAAATCTTAACAGTTAAATCGGATGACGTTATTGGTAGAGCTAAAACTTACGAGGCTATCGTTAAAGGAGAATCTATGCCAGAACCGGGATTACCTGAATCATTCAATGTATTAATGCATGAATTAAAAGGTCTTGGACTTGACATTCGTTTAGAAGAATAAATAAAGTTTTCAGTTACAGTCTCAGTATTCAGATCACTCTGAAAGCTGAGACTGAAGCTGTTTATAAAATACCAGTTTTTAGGATTTATACCCGTAACCCGTTCCGATTTTTTATTTAAACTTTAAAAGTTTCATAATTAGCGCTTCAAGAATAAGTTTTGAAGTTTAGAGAAGTAACCCGAGGTAGTACTTTTAGTCTAAAGTCAAATGTCATAAAGTCTTAAAGTCCAGCAATGGCTTTCGACTTTCGACTTTCAAACTTTTGACTTAAAATTAAAATCAATTTTTTAATTGCAAATAAATCAATAGTAAAAACTATGATGAATAATAGAAATAATAATAAAGATAAAAATCCAGTTAAAAGATTTAATAAAATCTCAATTGGATTGGCTTCACCAGAATCTATCCTGAAAGAATCAAGAGGAGAGGTGTTGAAACCAGAAACTATCAACTACAGAACTCACAAACCAGAGCGTGACGGACTTTTCTGCGAAAGAATCTTCGGACCAGTTAAGGATTTTGAATGTGCTTGTGGTAAATACAAAAGAATTCGTTACAAAGGTATTATCTGTGACCGTTGTGGTGTTGAAGTTACGGAGAAAAAAGTACGTCGTGACAGAGTAGGACACATCAACCTTGTTGTGCCTATTGCTCATATCTGGTATTTCCGTTCTCTTCCAAACAAAATTGGTTATATCCTTGGTCTTCCATCTAAGAAATTAGATATGATCATTTACTACGAAAGATACGTAGTAATTCAGGCTGGTATTGCTAAAAATGCAGATGGAGAATCATTACAAAGATTAGATTTCTTAACTGAAGAAGAATATTTGAATATTTTAGACACTCTTCCACAGGAAAATCAATATTTAGATGATATGGATCCTAATAAATTTGTTGCCAAAATGGGCGCAGAATGTATTATGGATTTATTAGCTCGTATCGATTTAGATGAGTTGTCTTACCAATTAAGACACAGTGCTAATAACGAAACGTCTAAACAACGTAAAACTGAAGCTTTAAAAAGATTACAGGTTGTTGAGTCTTTCCGTGAGTCTAACTTAAACCGCGAAAATCGTCCTGAATGGATGATCATGAAAGTGGTTCCTGTTATTCCACCAGAATTACGTCCGCTTGTACCACTTGATGGAGGTCGTTTTGCAACTTCAGATTTAAATGACTTATACCGTCGTGTAATCATCCGTAACAATCGTTTGAAAAGATTAATGGAGATTAAAGCTCCAGAAGTTATCTTGAGAAACGAAAAACGTATGTTACAAGAATCTGTAGATTCATTATTTGATAACACTCGTAAAGCTTCTGCAGTTAAAACAGAATCTAACAGACCATTAAAATCATTATCAGATTCGTTAAAAGGTAAGCAAGGACGTTTCCGTCAAAACTTACTTGGTAAGCGTGTGGATTATTCTGCTCGTTCTGTAATTGTTGTTGGTCCTGAATTAAAATTATTCGAATGCGGATTGCCAAAAGATATGGCATCTGAGTTATACAAACCTTTCGTAATCCGTAAATTGATTGAAAGAGGTATTGTTAAGACAGTAAAATCTGCTAAGAAAATCATAGACAAAAAAGAGCCTGTAGTTTGGGATATCCTTGAAAATGTAATCAAAGGACACCCTGTATTACTTAACCGTGCTCCTACGTTACACAGACTTGGTATTCAAGCTTTCCAACCAAAATTAATTGAAGGAAAAGCGATCCAATTGCACCCATTAGTATGTACGGCTTTCAACGCCGATTTTGATGGGGATCAGATGGCAGTTCACTTGCCATTAGGACCAGAGGCTATTTTAGAGGCACAATTATTAATGTTGGCTTCTCACAATATTCTTAACCCTGCAAATGGAGCTCCAATTACTGTACCTTCTCAGGATATGGTCTTGGGTCTATATTATATGACCAAAGAACGTATCTCAACACCAGAACATGTAATTTTAGGTCAAGACTTAACTTTCTATTCTGCTGAAGAAGTAAACATTGCATTAAACGAAGGAAGATTAGAATTAAATGCTCGTGTAAGAATCAGAGCAAAAGATTTTAATGACGCTGGAGAATTAGTGTTTAAAATTATTCAAACAACTGCAGGACGTGTATTATTTAATGAAGTAGTACCTGAAGCAGCTGGATATATCAATGATGTATTGACTAAGAAAAACCTTAGAGATATTATCGGACACATTTTAAGTGTGACTGATGTACCTACTACTGCAGCTTTCTTGGACAATATGAAAGATATGGGTTATAAATTCGCATTTAGAGGAGGTTTATCATTCTCTCTTGGTGATATTAGAATCCCGGAACAAAAAACAAAATTAATTGCAGATGCCAGAGAGCAAGTTGAAGGTATTTCTGTGAATTATAACATGGGTCTTATTACCAATAACGAACGTTACAATCAGGTTATTGACGTATGGACTTCAGCAAATGCTCAGTTGACAGAATTAGCAATGAAAAATATTAGAGAAGACCAACAAGGTTTTAACTCTGTATATATGATGCTTGACTCTGGAGCGAGGGGTTCTAAGGAACAGATTCGTCAGTTAACTGGTATGCGTGGTTTGATGGCTAAGCCTAAAAAATCTACTGCTGGTGGTGGAGAAATTATTGAAAACCCGATTCTTTCTAACTTTAAGGAAGGTCTTTCTATTCTTGAGTACTTTATTTCTACTCACGGTGCTCGTAAAGGACTTGCGGATACGGCTCTTAAAACTGCCGATGCCGGATACTTGACAAGAAGACTTCATGACGTATCACAAGATGTTATTGTTAACATCGAAGATTGTGGAACTTTAAGAGGTGTTGAAGTTTCAGCTTTGAAGAAAAATGAGGAAATCGTTGAATCATTAGGAGAAAGAATTTTAGGACGTGTTGCATTGCAAGATGTTATAAATCCACTTACTAATGAAGTAATGGTTCAATCTGGTCAACAAATTACTGAAGCAATTATGAGAACTATCGAAGCTTCTCCAATTGAAAAAGTAGAGGTTAGATCTCCATTAACTTGTGAAGCTTTAAAAGGTATTTGTGCTAAATGTTACGGTAGAAACTTAGCTACTGGTAAAATGACACAAAGAGGTGAAGCTGTCGGAGTTATTGCAGCTCAGTCTATTGGTGAGCCGGGTACACAGTTGACACTTCGTACGTTCCACGTTGGAGGGGTTGCTGGAGGTATTTCTGAAGAATCTAGTATTGTTACAAGATTCAACGGTAGACTTGAGATTGAAGATTTAAAAACTGTTAAAGGTGAGGATAGTGAAGGTAATGCGACTGATATCGTAGTATCACGTTCAACTGAATTAAAATTAGTTGATGAGAAAACTGGAATCGTTTTAAATACACACAATATTCCTTACGGATCTAGTATTTTTGTTAAGGATGGTGAATCAGTTACTAAAGGATCTGTGATCTGTAAGTGGGATCCATATAATGGTGTAATTGTTTCTGAATTTACTGGTAAAATTGCTTACGAGGATTTAGAGCAAGGACAATCATTCATGGTTGAAATCGATGAGCAAACAGGATTCCAGGAAAAAGTAATTTCTGAAGCTAGAAATAAAAAATTAATTCCAACTTTATTGGTTTACGGTAAAGAAGGTGAATTGATTCGTTCGTATAACTTACCAGTAGGAGCACACCTTATGGTTGAGAATGGTGAGAAAATTAAAGCAGGTAAAGTATTGGTTAAAATTCCACGTCGTTCTTCTAAAGCGGGCGATATCACAGGAGGTTTACCAAGAATTACTGAGTTGCTTGAGGCTCGTAACCCTTCAAACCCAGCAGTTGTTTCTGAAATTGACGGTGTTGTTTCTTTTGGAAAAATCAAAAGAGGTAACCGTGAAATTGTTATCGAATCTAAATTTGGTGAGATTAAAAAGTATTTAGTTAAACTTTCTAGCCAAATCTTGGTACAGGAAAATGACTTCGTAAGAGCAGGAGTACCATTGTCTGACGGTGCAATTACACCAGATGACATTTTAAGAATTCAAGGTCCAGCTGCTGTTCAACAATACTTGGTTAATGAAATTCAAGAGGTATACCGTTTACAAGGGGTAAAAATTAATGACAAGCACTTTGAGGTAGTTATTCGTCAAATGATGCGTAAAGTAAGAGTTCAAGATCCAGGAGATACATTATTCCTAGAAGATCAATTGATTCACACTAAAGATTTTATCGTTCAAAACGATAAATTATATGGTATGAAAGTAGTTGAAGATGCTGGAGATTCTGCTGTATTGAAACCAGGTCAAATTATTACACCTCGTGACTTACGTGATGAAAACTCATTGTTGAAACGAAATGATAAAAACCTTGTTGTAGCAAGAGATGTAATTACCGCAACTGCAACGCCAGTTTTACAAGGTATTACAAGAGCTTCGCTACAAACTAAATCATTCATCTCTGCTGCTTCTTTCCAGGAAACAACAAAAGTACTTAACGAAGCTGCTGTAGCTGGTAAAGTAGATGATTTAGAAGGATTAAAAGAAAATGTAATTGTTGGACACAGAATTCCTGCAGGAACTGGTATGAGAGAATACGATAACACTATCGTAGGATCTAAAGACGATTACAATGAAATGATGGCAAATAAAGAAGAATATATTTATTAATTAGGAAACTATGAGTAATCCGAAACAACAACAGGAGCAAATTAATATTGAGTTGGATGAGACTATTGCAGAAGGAATTTATTCTAATCTTGCCATTATCAACCACTCATCATCAGAGTTTGTTTTAGATTTTGTGAGCATTATGCCAGGTATTCCTAAAGCCAAGGTAAAGTCAAGAATTGTTTTGACACCACAACATGCTAAAAGATTATTGAAGGCAATAGGTGAAAATATTCATCGTTTTGAAGCCGCTCATGGCGAAATTAAAGACACTGAACAAGCACCAATTCCGCTTAATTTTGGTCCGGCAGGACAAGCATAAATTAGAAAAGCCCCAGTAATGGGGCTTTTTTTTGCTCAAAATCTAAAATTAAATGCACTTTAACCGATTTAATTTTACTTTCGTCGACTTAATTTTCTTCTTACGTGACATTTCTCTAAATTAGTATTTCCTAATAGAAAAGATTTATTTTTTGGAATATAATGACTTAGTAAGGTTGGTTTAATTCAAATTAAAAAAAAGCGCTAATTATATAATTAGCGCTTTTTTTATGATGTTGAAATTGGAATTTAGTCAAATTCAGAAGTGAAAAATAATTTCACACTTGGATATTTACTTTGTGTCATTTGAATTGTAAAATCGGAATCGGCTAAGAATACCAATTGGCCATATTTATCGTGTGCCAGGAATTTTTGTTTGATTCGTTTAAATTCTTTAAACTCATCATTTTTGGCATCGTCAGGTTTTACCCAACAAGCTTTATGAACCGGGAAGTTTTCATAAGTACATTTTGCACCATACTCATGTTCTAAACGGTATTGAATTACTTCATATTGAAGTGCTCCAACAGTTCCAATAACTTTACGGTTGTTCATCTCTAATGTAAATAACTGAGCAACACCTTCATCCATTAACTGATCTACACCTTTGTCCAATTGCTTGGCTTTCATTGGGTCAGCATTATTAATGTATCTAAAATGTTCTGGAGAGAAACTTGGAATTCCTTTGAAACTCATTATTTCGCCTTCTGTTAAAGTATCTCCAATTTTAAAGTTTCCTGTATCATGCAAACCAACGATGTCGCCAGGATATGAAATATCTACAATCTCTTTTTTCTCAGCAAAGAATGCATTTGGACTGGAGAATTTTAAATTTTTCTTTTGACGAACGTGATAGTAAGGTTTGTTTCTTTCAAAAGTTCCTGAAACAATTTTGATAAAAGCTAAACGATCTCTGTGTTTTGGATCCATATTGGCATGGATTTTAAACACAAATCCTGTCATTTTTTCTTCTTTTGGATCAACTAAACGAGTTTCAGAATCTTTTGGTCTTGGAGAAGGAGCGATAGTTACAAAACAATCTAACAATTCACGAACTCCAAAATTATTTAAAGCCGAACCAAAAAATACAGGTTGGATTTTTCCGTCTAAATAATCCTGACGTTCAAATTTTGGATAAACTTCATCGATTAATTCTAATTCTTCACGTAGTTTATCTGCAGGTTTTTGACCAATTATTTTTTCTAATTCAGGATTTTGAACATCTGAAAAAGCAATAGTTTCTTCAATATTTTTACGGCTGTCTCCGCTAAATAGATTGATGTTTTGTTCCCATAAATTGTAAATTCCCTGAAAATCATAACCCATTCCGATTGGGAAACTCAAAGGAGTAACTGTTAAACCTAATTTCTGTTCAACTTCATCCATTAAGTCAAAAGCATCTTTTCCTTCACGGTCTAATTTATTGATGAAAACGATCATCGGAATATTTCTCATTCTACAAACTGCAACTAGTTTTTCAGTTTGTTCCTCGACTCCTTTTGCAACGTCTATAACGACAATAACACTATCTACAGCAGTTAGAGTTCTAAATGTATCTTCGGCAAAATCCTTGTGTCCTGGCGTATCAAGAATATTGATTTTTTTGTCTTTATAATTAAAAGCAAGTACGGATGTAGAAACCGAAATACCTCTTTGGCGTTCGATTTCCATGAAATCACTCGTTGCTCCTTTTTTGATTTTATTATTTTTTACTGCACCAGCTTCCTGAATTGCACCTCCAAACAATAATAACTTTTCAGTTAAAGTTGTTTTACCGGCATCGGGATGCGATATAATTCCGAATGTTCTTCTGCGTTGTATTTCTTTTAAAAAGCTCATATTTTGTATAAATAGGTTGCAAAAGTACTATTAATTACGGCTTAATAAAAATATTCACTTCTATAATTTAGAAGTCGTTACTTTATAAATAGAAACTTTTTAAGTAAAAAAAGACTCTTTTTTTAGCTGTTCACGTTTTTGTCTGTATTTTTCAATAAAGTAATTCCTAAAAAAAGGGAAACAGGATTTGGTCCACTTTTTAATGAATAATTATCGATAAATCAGTTCTATTTGTGAAATTGAAATGTGAGCCATATAATTTTTTGTTAATAGTATGGCTGATAGTTGTATTATGTGATTGAATTGTTATTTTTGTTCGTTATAAGTTAAAAAGAACTAGATCTTAATTATTTAGTGATTTTTACTATTAAGAAAGAAGTACGAAGGCAAGATCTTTACATTCAAATTAAATTTAAAATAATGTTATTAAAAAAATTACAGCTAAAAACAATTGATTACAAACTTGTAGTAACAATGTGTTTTTTACTTTTTTTCAGCTCAATTGTTTCAGCTCAGGAAATTATTCCAGATGTTGTGGCTCAAAAACCAGTCGAAGTTCCTACTGGACAGAAGCTAAAAGTTGACGGTATTATTGCTACTGTTGGAGATTATATTGTTTTAGATTCAGATATTGATAAAGGATTTTTAGAGATTACAGCTCAAGGTGGAAATGTAAAAGATATTACAAGATGTCAGATGCTAGGTAAGCTTTTAGAAGATAAACTATATGCACACCAGGCCATTCAGGACAGTATCATTGTTAGTGATGCAGAAGTAAGGGGAATGATGGAAGACCGACTAAACTATATGGTAAAACAAGTTGGTGATATTAATAAAGTAGTTGAATACTATAAAAAAAGTTCTGTTGAGGAGTTTAAAACTTATTTTGCAGATATCTTAAAAGAGCAAAAATTATCTTCAGAAATGAGAGATAAAATTGTTGATGGTGTACAAATTACGCCTGAAGAGGTTCGTAATTTCTTTAAAAAAATACCAAAAGAGGATTTGCCAACTTTTGGAGCAGAGATGGAAGTAGCACAGATTGTGGTTGAGCCAAAAGTTTCAAAAGAAGATGAACAAAAAGTAATTGATAGATTAAATGCTATTAGAAAAGATGTTCTTGAGGGATCAAGTTTTGCTACAAAAGCAGTTTTATATTCGCAAGATCCCGGATCTTCATCAAACGGTGGGTATTATAAAATGACCAGAAAAACACCTTTTGTAAAAGAATTTAAGGATGTAGCATTTAGTTTGCAGGAAGGTGAAATTTCGGAGCCTTTTAAGACAAATTTTGGATATCATATTATCATGATTGATAAAATTAAAGGTCAGGAAGTAGAGTTGCGACATATTTTAATTTCACCAACTGTTTCTGAAGATGCGTTAAAGGAAGCAAAAGAAAGAATTACCAACATTAGAAAAAAGATAGAATCTAAAGAAATCACTTTTGCTGATGCTGCCAGAACTGAGTCTGATGAAAAAGAAACAAGAGCAAATGGAGGAATCCTTATAAATCCTAATACGCAGGACACCCGTTTTGAATTGACTAAAATGGATCCAACATTATACAATCAGGTTTCAAATTTAAAAGATACTGAAATTTCACAACCACTTTTAAGTACAGATGATAAAGGGAAAAAAACGTATAAATTAATTACTGTTACCAACAGAATTGATGAACACGTTGCTGATTATGCTAAAGATTATACAAAAATTAAAGATTTAGCATTGAAAGAAAAACAGATTGAAGCAATTGGAAAATGGTTTGATACAAAGATTAAAGATACTTATATTAAAATTATTGGAGAATACAGAGATTGTGCTTTTGCAAACAACTGGTTGAAAAAATAATTTTTATTAAATAAATAAAAAGAGTTAGTTTTATGAATTCATAGAGCTAACTCTTTTTCAATTTAAAAACATACTTAAATGTCTGACGTAGCAGCAATTCATAATTTAGTTCAAAAGAGAAACGAATTAAAATCAGAAATAGCAAAAATCATTGTAGGCCAGGATGCAGTTGTAGATCAAATTTTACTGTGTATATTTTCAGGAGGACACGCTCTTTTAATAGGGGTGCCGGGTTTGGCAAAAACTTTAATGATAAATACGTTATCACAAGCTTTAGGATTAGATTTTAAGAGAATTCAATTTACTCCGGATTTAATGCCTTCAGATATTTTAGGAAGTGAGATTCTTGATGAAAACAGGCAGTTTAAATTCATTAAAGGGCCGATTTTTTCTAATATTATTTTGGCAGATGAGATTAACAGAACACCGCCAAAAACACAAGCTGCTTTACTTGAAGCAATGCAGGAGCGTTCCGTAACTATTGCTGGTCAAAACTATAAATTAGATTTACCGTATTTCGTATTGGCGACTCAAAACCCAATTGAGCAGGAAGGGACTTATCCGTTACCGGAAGCACAATTAGACCGTTTTATGTTTGCCATAAAATTAGAATATCCAACTTTTGAAGAAGAAGTTCAGGTTGTAAAACGTACGACATCAGATGTTAAAACGACTATCAATCCATTATTTACTGCACAGGAAATTATTGATTTCCAACATTTAATTCGCAGGATTCCTGTGGCTGACAATGTTATTGAATATGCTGTGACTTTAGTTAGTAAAACGCGTCCGGATAATGCTTTGTCTAATGATTTTGTGAAAAATTATTTGGACTGGGGTGCTGGACCTAGGGCTTCTCAGAATTTGATTTTGGCAGCAAAAGCACACGCAGCTTTCCATGGTAAATTTTCACCAGATATTGAAGATGTAAAGGCTGTTGCAAGTGGAATTTTACGACACAGAATTATTAAAAACTATAAAGCAGATGCTGAAGGAATAACAGAAGACATTATTATTCAGAAGTTGTTGTAGTACTATATAAAAGTTTATAAAAAAGCCTGACAAATTAAATATTTGCCAGGCCTTTTTTTTAGTATTGAATTTTGCTGGTTTCGTTAATTAGTCGCACCGGTTTGTTAAAAGATAGTTTTATTAAAAGAACCTCTATTAGGGAAGTATATTTCTTTCTGTTGCATTCATACCACCAATACGAATAATATTGAGTATTGTCTTTCTCCATTTTTACACGCCAAATTATGTTGTTTCCTTTTTTTACTTTTTGTGATTCAATGATTTTGTAACCAGTGCCTGTCCAACAAATCAACGGATTGTGTGCCGGAGTTTTAATATAAATAAGTTTTTTAGAGGTTATAATTTTAAAGACTTCTTTGTTTATCCAAACGCCTTTTTTAATGGGATATTCAGTGCTTAGATTTTCAAGTAAATTATAAGGTTGTTCTTTTTTGATTTCGACACTTGTTATCACTAATACCAAGCTACCAATGAAGATAAAAAATATTGGATAATGGCTTTTGTTTCTTTTAATTTCTTCTTCTTTTGGTTTAAAAAATCGGACTATAAATAGCATAGGTAGTATTTGGTAAAATAGAAAACAGAGTATTCCAATACTGTGATGTAATGCATTTTCATCTGTACAATTAAATAAAATCAAAGTAATGATTCTGAAATAATTTGAAATAATATTTAATGCAATCAAAACACAGCTAAAGAGAAAAATTTGTAAAATGCTGAAGTACTTCTGTTGTTTCTTTTCTTCTAATGTCAACAAAAGAGATCCTGAGAGCAATCCAGTTTTAAACATGGATAAACCCATGCAAGCGGTATCAATAGTGATTTTAGCATTGTTTATATAAAAATTGACACCTTCTATTTTATTAATTGGGATGAAATTTTTTAAAGTCAGATATACATAATAACAAAGAGATTGTTTTATTTCGGTGGTTAGATATTCAAAAAAAGTATTAAAAAGAGAAGAGAATAATAGGATGCAAATGAAAGCAATAAAGGAGAATTTCTTTGTTATATTGTAATATAACAGACAAATGAATAACGCTAAAGCTAAAAAATGGACAGATTTAGTATACAGCCGAAAACTTATAAACTCCAAAATAAAAATCATCGCAAAGAGGGGGTAGTTTAGATTTAAACTCGTTTTTCTACCCCCAATAAAAAACAATGCGATTGAAAATATAATTCCGAATAAATTGCTATCAAGTCCTAATAATACAATATTATAATTTGTAATTAGAAGACAGCAGGCAATAAGGATGCCAATTGTTTTTTTATATTGCAATACATAATTCATCTTAAACAGTCTGTTTTTTGTTTTTTCTGTGGTAGAAATAAAGTGTTGAAATTCCGATAATAATCAATAACCATTCATGCGGCTCAGGTACTGCACCGTCATTATTTATTGAAGCATTTCCTAATGTGTCTACATTTTTCTCAATACCATTCTTTTTATAATCATTGTCGGTTTCGAGAACGATTAGAGACGAAATGGGCGTAACAATATTTGCATCTTTCGCTAAGTCAACATATTGATTATTGGCTAAAGTATCAGCCTGAATTTTTACCTGCTCCTCTAAAACTTTTCCAAATGCAAACATTCTGTAAATATGATTCGTGCCATTACTTTTTGAAAGATTGCTTTTTGGATTTTCTAATATCGTGACTTGTGCGGATTCTATATTTACAGCGTTTGTATCTGTTTTGAATTGAACAAACTGATGTTTCTCAATCATTTTTAGACTATTTTTGAAACTGGTCTGAAAGTAATCGACATATTTTTGTTCTTTAACGGTTTGCCAAAACGGATTGATGTCTGCGCCAATGTTAATGACTTTTATATTTCTTTGTTTTGTTCCGTTTTTTATTTTTTTTAAATAATTTGAATCTTCTATATCTTCAAAATTTGCCGAAAATGTTCCTGATTTTGTAATGATTAAACTGTTTTGGCTAAGTTTGTAAAGAGGTAGTAAAGAATAATGAAAGTCTTCAAAATCCAATAAGATTGCTTTGAAATTTTCATTAGTAATAGCTGTTTTTCGACCGTTTATAAAAGCATAAATATTTTTTTGCTTTAGGTTTACAAACGATTCTATTTGTTTATTTGTCCAATTGTTATTTAAATCCAGGATAATTTCAGAAGGAGTAAAAGGAATTATTGTTTTCTGAATGTCTTTGACTTCATAAACTTTATTTTTCCATGTAAATGAATTAGAATGTATTTTGTTTAATGGCATAGTCGCGTGCCAATTGTCAAGACCCTCTGATTCATTTGTATAAAAACCACTTTTAAGATCAAAATTTTTACTAGTTTCAATTTTTGTATTTCCAACAATCTGTATTCTTGAAATTGTTTGAGCTTTTGAAATATTTGGTCCTTTTATAGAAAGACTCTGATAGTTCATTTCGTTATCTTCCACTTTTAAAGGAGTTGTAAAACCACATTTAAAGGTTCTTGGTGTTTTGTTGTTTATTGGAAAAACTCTTACTACAACTTTGTTTCCTTCTTTCCATTGCATTAATGACGGATCACGGTATTCTACTCCAACAATCTGCTTGTAGGCTTTTTTCGCTTTTTCTTTAGTTGTTAAAACACCTTTTCGCTCAAGACCGTTCACCCAAAGAGAAAGCGAAGTAGCAACGGATCCTTCTGGTAGTTGAAAAGAATAAATAGCTTCCTCATCTCCCCATGATTTTTTTTCGCAGGCGATATTCATGGTAATTTCGGTATAGGCTAAACGAGAATCTGGATATATTTTGACATCTTCCTTAATGTTTTTGGTAAATAAATCTTCACCATTCCAAAGTTGTTCCTCAGTTTCTAATCTCTTGTCGAAATTTGATCTCAGAATGTTAATCTTGTCATCATTGCTCAACCCTGGATCTTCACAAAATAAATAGGCGATACTTATAAAAGGATTGTTTATTTTTCTTTGGTTGAATTGTTTTCCTCCAAATGAATTAAAGCCCCTAAAGCTAAAGAAATCATCAGGTGCCATATAAACAATGTCTTTCTTTAAAAGTATTTCATTAAAAAAATTTGGTTCTAAATTTTGAGAAACTGAAATGTAAGCCGGTAAATCATCATTATTATTAAAAGATTTAATTATAACGGTATCGGCAATTTTTCTGCTTTCGATCGTTAAGCCTATTATAAAAAGTAACAAACCAATAAATACAGTCGAAATTCCGGCACTGAATGAAAAGAAATACAATCGATTTCTTTGTAAATACCTTAGAATACTCAGCGTGTGGACGATTAAAACTATTGCAGGAACCAAACCGTAAAAACCCATTCCTAAGGCCAAAATTCCAACAATTGAAAGGGGGGTAAACGGAATAAGATAAAAGGCAAAGTATAAAATTATTCCAAAAGAAGCACCATTTATAAAGAAGAAGACTAAGTTATTAAAATCTTCTTCTGAGTTTTTATAAATGAAAAAATTAGAAATGCAAAATGTGAAGGTTGTCAAATAAACCCATACAGGCAGATCCTGAAAAACAGGAATAAAAGTATTTAAGCAAAAACATCCAATAAACCAATTCAGTATAATAAATGGAAGTAAATGAATATATTCTTCTTTGCTTTTTAAAATCAAAGAAGAGAGGATAATTCCGTATGCGAATTCAATTAGTAGGCTAATTATGGCTAATGATTCAAAATCGCTGTATTTTAATTTTATTCCAATAAGAGAAATGATAAGTAAGGTAGTGCTAAAACCAGTTACAAGCAGACTAATTGATACTCCTTTTTTTTGAGTATACTGTTTTAAAATTTCTAATTTGTGTCTCATAGTTATATTTATTTAAAAGTACTTTGAATTGCAAAGTTAATGGAAATTTTGAAATACAAGATTTTTTGTTTCATTTTTTTGAAGTCATTTTTCTGATACTTCTATTCTTTAGATTTTAGTTTTAAAAGAAGGAAAAAACACAACTATAACGTTGTAAATTCTTATTTAGAAAGATTCTTCGTGAAAAACGAGGTAAAATCTCACTTCGTTTATAACAACAAATTTCGACTTTGTTAAAGAAAAGATTTTAAAATACCAATAATTTATTATTTTAATATAAAATTGATGTTTTAGCAAAAACAGACGGTCAAAATCGTTTTTTAACAATAATAATTTTTGAAAAGGCGACTTCTATTATATTTTTTTTAATTCTCGGCTTTAATAGCTAAATTTGCGAACAAAAAAATAAAAATACCTAGAAAATACCTCCATTATGAACATTTATAAGGATTACATCCAAGAAATTGGAGAAAGAAAAACACAAGGGCTTCACCCAAAGCCAATCGATGGTGCAGAATTATTAAGTGACATCATTGCGCAAATTAAAGATTTGAATAACGAGTACAGAGAGGATTCTCTTAACTTCTTTATTTATAATGTGGTACCAGGAACTACTAGTGCTGCTGGTCTTAAAGCTAAATTTTTAAAAGAAATCATTCTTGGTCAATTCGAGGTTAAAGAAATAACACCTGCTTTTGCTTTTGAATTATTATCACATATGAAAGGTGGGCCTTCTATCGAAGTGTTGCTTGACTTGGCGCTTGGTAATAATACTGCTATTGCAAAACAAGCAGCAGATGTTCTTAAAACGCAAGTTTACCTTTATGAGGCAGACACTGACCGTTTAAAAGAGGCATTTAAAAACGATAACGCAATCGCTAGAGAAATTCTTGAAAGTTATGCCAAAGCAGAATTTTTTACAGCATTGCCAGAAGTAGTTGAAGAAATTAAGGTAGTGGCTTTTATTGCTGGAGAAGGTGATATTTCTACAGATTTATTGTCTCCGGGTAATCAGGCACACTCACGTTCTGACCGTGAACTTCATGGTAAATGTATGATTACTCCTGAGGCACAAGAAGAAATACAGGCATTACAAGCAAAACATCCTGACGCTAGCGTTATGTTGATTGCTGAAAAAGGTACGATGGGTGTAGGCTCGTCAAGAATGTCAGGTGTTAACAACGTGGCACTTTGGACAGGTAAAAAAGCAAGTCCTTATGTTCCTTTTATTAATATTGCTCCAATCGTTGCGGGAACAAATGGTATTTCGCCAATTTTCCTAACAACTGTAGATGTTACAGGTGGTATTGGTTTGGATCTTAAAAACTGGGTTAAAAAACTTGATGCCGATGGTAATGTTATTCGTAATGAAAATAACGAGCCAATTCTGGAAGAAGCCTATTCTGTTGCTACCGGAACTGTACTTACTATAAACACAAAAACAAAGAAACTTTATAACGGCGACCAAGAGCTGATTGACATTTCTAAGGCATTCACGCCTCAAAAAATGGAATTCATAAAAGCTGGCGGATCATATGCAATTGTATTTGGTAAAAAACTTCAAACATTTGCAGCTAAAGTTTTAGATATCGAAGCTCCTCTTGTATTTGCTCCATCAAAAGAGATTTCTATTGAAGGACAAGGTCTTACAGCAGTAGAGAAAATTTTTAATAAAAACGCTGTTGGAATTGCTCCGGGTAAAGTATTACACGCTGGATCTGATGTTCGTGTAGAAGTAAATATTGTAGGTTCACAAGATACGACTGGTCTTATGACTGCTCAGGAATTAGAATCTATGGCGGCTACAATTATTTCGCCAATCGTTGACGGTGCCTACCAATCTGGTTGTCATACTGCTTCTGTATGGGATAAAAAAGCTCAGGCAAATATTCCAAAATTGATGAAATTCATGAACGATTTCGGATTAATCACTGCTCGTGACCCGAAAGGTGAATATCATGCAATGACTGACGTAATTCACAAAGTTTTAAATGATATTACAATAGACGAGTGGGCGATCATTATTGGTGGTGACTCTCATACAAGAATGTCTAAAGGTGTTGCTTTTGGTGCTGACTCAGGAACTGTTGCTCTTGCACTTGCGACTGGAGAAGCTTCAATGCCAATTCCGGAATCAGTAAAAGTGACTTTTGTTGGAGAAATGAAGGGTTACATGGATTTCCGTGATGTCGTTCATGCCACTCAATCACAAATGCTTAAAAAATTTGGTGGAGAAAACGTTTTCCAGGGTAGAATTATTGAGGTTCATCTAGGAACTCTTACTGCTGACCAGGCTTTTACTTTTACAGACTGGACTGCAGAAATGAAAGCAAAAGCTTCGATTTGTATTTCTGAAGATGATACTTTAATTGAATCATTAGAGATTGCAAAGGGCAGAATTCAGATTATGATTGACAAAGGAATGGACAATCATAAACAAGTTCTTCAGGGATTGATTAATAAAGCAGATAAGAGAATTACCGAGATTAAATCGGCAGAGAAACCGGCCTTGACTCCAGACTCAAATGCTAAATATTACGCTGAGGTTGTGGTTGATCTTGATCAAATTATCGAGCCAATGATTGCTGATCCGGATGTAAATAATGTTGATGTTTCTAAAAGATATACGCACGATACTATCAGACCTTTATCTTTTTACGGAGGAGACAAAAAAGTAGATCTTGGATTTATCGGTTCTTGTATGGTTCATAAAGGAGATATGAAAATCCTTGCCCAGATGCTTAAAAATATAGAAAATCTACATGGTAAGGTTGAGTTTAAAGCGCCACTTGTAGTGGCACCGCCAACCTATAACATTGTAGATGAGTTAAAGGCTGAAGGTGACTGGGAAGTTTTACAGAAATACTCAGGTTTCGAATTTGATGACAATGCACCTAAAGGTGCTGCACGTACAGAATATGAGAAAATGTTGTATTTAGAACGTCCAGGATGTAACCTTTGTATGGGTAATCAGGAAAAAGCCGCAAAAGGAGATACTGTAATGGCAACTTCAACGCGTCTTTTCCAGGGAAGAGTTGTTGAGGATACTGAAGGTAAAAAAGGAGAGTCGTTGCTTTCTTCTACACCAGTTGTAGTATTGTCTACAATTCTTGGAAGAACTCCTACTTTAGAGGAGTATACAGCTGCAGTAGATGGTATCAATTTGACCAGATTTGCACCGTCTCATAAATTATTAGTTATGTAGTCATAAGATTAGTTAATTATATGCAAAAGCCCGAGTTATTCTCGGGCTTTTTCTTTTATGGCTACTCTATTTTTTGTATCTTGTCCTGTTCAAAATAAAAAAACAAAAAACAATTATACTTATGGCTTTTGATATTGAAATGATTAAAAAAGTGTATGAGAACATGCCTGGTCGTGTTGACAAAGCACGCGAGATTGTAGGTCGTCCACTTACCTTAACGGAGAAAATTTTGTACAATCACCTTTGGGATGGAAATCCGACGAAGGCGTTTGGAAGAGGTGTTGATTATGTTGATTTTGCACCGGATCGCGTGGCATGTCAGGATGCAACGGCTCAGATGGCATTATTGCAATTTATGCACGCTGGAAAACCTAAGGTAGCAGTTCCTACAACAGTACACTGTGATCACCTTATTCAGGCAAAAGTAGATGCGGCAACCGATTTAGCCAGAGCAAAAACACAAAGCAATGAAGTTTTCGATTTCTTATCGTCAGTTTCTAATAAATACGGAATTGGTTTCTGGAAGCCAGGAGCTGGAATTATTCACCAGGTAGTACTTGAAAATTATGCGTTCCCGGGCGGAATGATGATTGGTACCGATTCTCACACTGTAAATGCAGGTGGTTTAGGAATGGTCGCTATTGGTGTTGGTGGAGCTGATGCCGTTGACGTTATGTCAGGCATGGCTTGGGAATTAAAATTTCCTAAATTAATTGGAGTGAAATTAACTGGTAAATTATCAGGATGGACTGCTCCTAAAGATGTTATCCTTAAAGTTGCCGGTATCCTTACTGTAAAAGGTGGAACTGGTGCTATTGTTGAATATTTTGGTGAAGGCGCAACTTCTATGTCTTGTACAGGAAAAGGTACTATTTGTAACATGGGTGCTGAAATTGGAGCTACAACTTCAACTTTTGGTTATGATGATTCTATGAGTCGTTATTTGCGTTCTACAAACAGAGCTGATGTTGCTGATGCTGCAGATAAAGTGGCTTCTTACTTAACTGGAGATGCTGAAGTTTATGATAATCCTGAACAATATTTTGATCAGGTTATCGAAATCAATTTGTCTGAATTAGAACCACACCTAAATGGTCCTTTTACTCCGGATTTGGCTACTCCTATTTCTAAAATGAAAGAAGAAGCAATTAAAAATAACTGGCCATTGCAAATTCAGGTTGGTTTAATTGGTTCTTGCACAAACTCTTCTTACGAAGATATTTCTCGTGCAGCTTCTTTAGCAAGACAAGTAAGTGCTAAAAACTTAAAAACTAAATCTCAATTCACCATTACTCCAGGTTCTGAAGTTGTTCGTTATACAATTGAAAGAGACGGATTCATCGATACTTTCGAAAAAATTGGTGCGACTGTTTTTGCAAATGCCTGCGGACCTTGTATTGGTATGTGGGACAGAGATGGGGCAGAGAAGGAAGAAAGAAACACTATTGTTCACTCTTTCAACCGTAATTTCTCAAAACGTGCGGATGGTAACCCAAATACTTTAGCTTTTGTTGGTTCTCCGGAATTGGTGACTGCTATGGCTATTGCTGGTGATTTAGGTTTTAATCCTTTAACGGATACTTTAATCAATGAAGATGGAGAAGAAGTAATGCTTGAAGCTCCAACAGGAGATGAATTGCCTCCAAAAGGATTTGATGTTAAAGATCCAGGTTTTCAAGTTCCTGCTGAAGATGGTTCAGGTGTTCAGGTAGTTGTTAGTCCAACATCTGATCGTTTGCAATTATTAGCTCCTTTTGACCCTTGGGATGGTAAAAACATTACTGGTGCTAAATTATTAATCAAAGCATTCGGAAAATGTACTACCGATCACATTTCTATGGCTGGACCATGGTTGCGTTTCCGTGGACACTTAGATAATATTTCTAACAATATGTTGATTGGTGCTGTAAATGCATTCAACCAAAAAACAAACTCAGTTAAAAACCAATTAACTGGTGATTACGATGCAGTTCCTGCTGTAGCACGTGCTTATAAAGCGGCTGGAGTTCCTTCTATTGTTGTGGGAGATCATAATTATGGTGAAGGTTCATCTCGTGAGCATGCTGCGATGGAACCACGTTTCTTAGGAGTTAAAGCGGTATTAGTGAAATCTTTCGCTCGTATTCACGAAACAAACCTTAAAAAACAAGGTCTTTTAGGGTTGACTTTTGCTAACGAAGCAGATTATGATAAAATTCAGGAGAATGACACTATTAATTTTACTGATTTAACAGAGTTCGCTCCGGGAAAACCATTGACATTAGAGTTTCTTCACGCAGATGGTACTAAAGATATTATCCTGGCAAACCATACATACAACGCAGGTCAGATCGGCTGGTTCGTTGCGGGTTCTGCTTTAAACTTAATTGCTGCTGGAAAAGCTTAATTTTTAAGATTCAATTATACTAAAAACGCTCTGTGAAAACAGAGCGTTTTTTTTAATGCTAAATTTGAATAAAACACCATTGAAATGGATTTTTTAAATTTTAAAAACAGATCAGCTAGTTTGTGTTTTTTGCTAAATTTAATCCTCTTGATAAGACTTTGATCCGATTTGGTTTTGTCGTGTCAAATTCATCCGTATTTATGCTGTATACATTCGCAGTAGCGGCTGTGGCATAATTTATAAATGTACTTCCTCCTATGATGTATAATTTATTGTCAAAAAAGTACATCGTCGAGGATTTTACACTTAGTTCAACTAAATATTCTTTAAGCTGTTTTGATTTTGTATCGTAAATACACATTTTTCTGTCTTCAAAGAAATAGATAAAATCTTTATTGGATGTAACTGTAGGATTCTCATAACCGGAAAATAATTCTCCTTCAGTTTGCCATTTTTCAGTTGTTAAATCAAAGCTTTCAATGTCTAATAGCGACTTTCCGTTGTTTCCTCCAATTAAATAAATTTTATCATCAAGTATTACTCCAGATGTTTCTTTTGCAATTGGCATATCGGTAAGTTGATACCAGTAGCCTGAAGTTATGTTGTAGAGATGTACTTTATTTGTAAATTCCTTTTGCCCTTTTTCTGTTGCTTTTATAGAGCCTCCTAAAACAATAATATTGTCTTTATAGGAAAAAGAAGCAGCATTGGAGGCCTGATGCGGATACGTTTTGTCGATAGTAATGGTTTGTTTGTCAATATCAAACACTTCAATTTCATTTTCCAAGTATTGAAATCTCCCATTTTTAGAAACTTTTTTTCCTCCCAAAACATAAAACTTATGGTCGTAATAATTAAGGTTATTAAAAGCTCTTTTTTTGAATTTAGATTTAGAAGTTGTCCAGGAATCTTTTTTAATATCGTAAATTAACAAATCGCCTTTGTAAAATGTTGACGAATATTGAGCTGCAAGCTCATCAAGATATTTTTGCAAAAATCTAGGGTCTTCTGAGTTAATGTTTTTTGCTTTTAGAGCATCTAAAGCATTAGATTCATAGCTATCACATCCTCCTACGATGTAAATTTTATCATCTTTAATGCAAGATCCAAAAGAAGAAATAGGGTTTTTTAAAGAGGATAATTTATTGAAAGCAAGTTTTGATTTCAATTTTAACCTGGCATTGGCATTAATCGTCAATTCCGATAAATTTTCGATTTGATCGGAAAGAACAACTTTGTAATTTATTTTGTTTAAATCTTCCAGACTAATTTTTAAAGTTGTAAAACCAACATGAGAAAATTCAATACTATCTTTTGTTTTAAAGTTGGAAGGCAATTTTAGGGTAAATTCTCCGTTTTTATTAGTTAATGTAGTGACATTAAAATTTAGCGCAGCTATATTTACATCTTCTATTTGGAGAAGGTCTTTTTGAGAAACAACTGTGCCTTTAATATTCTGGGCAATTGAAATTATAGGCGTCAAAAGAAGTAGTAAAAATAGCTTTTTCATAAATGGTCAGATTAAAGTTTGGCTTTGGTTTTTAAAAATACAACTTTTCGTATAAAAAAGGGTATTTTAAAGAATGTTGAATCAACTTTTGTGCCGAGTCTGTTAATTTCAACAAAATTAGTTGTTAAAAAATGTGCTTTTTTTACTTTAAAAAGTTAAATTCGCCTACCCCCAAATACAATTCGTTTTTTTAGTTTGAAATAAAGGCTGAACTATAAATTACGAAGATAAAATAGAATAAAAATGGTTTTTAGAGTAATAATTATATTGTTTTTTTTTAGTGCTGGTGCTTTTTCACAGGAAAAATATATCAAGCATAAAATTTCAAAAGGAGAAAATCTTACCGTAATTGCAAAAAAATACGGAGTAAAAGCGAAAGATATTTCAGAAGCAAACCCTAATGCTCCTAAAATTCTTAAATTAAATTCAATTTTATTAATTCCTAATGCAAACCAAACTCCGGAAATTAAATCTTCAGATATTGTAGCAAGTGCTACTCCCGGTTTACATGAAGTTCAGGCCAAAGAAACACTTTGGGGAATATCAAAAAAATATAATATCTCTGTTGATGATTTAAAAAAGGCAAATCCTTTATTAGAAACGGAAGGATTAAAATTGGGCCAACAAATTAATATTCCATCAAAGTCGGTACAAGTTTCAGAAAAGCCAATTGATGATCTTAAAATTGTAACAGATGTTGAAGTAGTTGTTGAGGTTCAGCCTAAAGAAACAAAATACGCAATTGCAAAAAGATATGGATTGACAGTTGCGGAATTGGAAAAACAAAATCCGTTTATAAAAGGGAAATTACCGGTTGGATATGTTTTGAAGATTCGTACTTCGAAAGAAAAGGCTGATGCGGCTCAGGCGTTAATGCCGCCAATGAATCCAGCAGTAAAAGATTCTTTATCGATTCCAAATCAAAATGCTCAGATCGCCGACAATTCTGAAGTTAAAAATGATTCTTCAACTGTTATAAAAATCAGTAGTCAATCAGATTTAATTAACCAATTGGTGATGAATGCGATTGATAATATTGGTATCAGATATCGATCGGGCGGAACTACAAAAGCGGGTTTTGATTGTTCGGGTTTAATGATTTCTACCTTTAGCAATTTTGACATTAAACTACCAAGGAGTTCTATTGAACAGTCTCGAATTGGAATAAAAGTTAATTCTGACGAAGCTCAAAAAGGAGATCTTATTTTTTTCAGAACCAACGGAAGACGACAAATTAACCATGTAGGAATGGTAATTGAGGTAGTCGATGGAGAAATTAAATTTGTTCACTCTTCTACTCATGGTGGTGTTATGATTTCTTCAACAAAAGAGCCTTATTACGAAAGGACTTTTTCGCAAGTAAATCGCGTTTTAGAAAAAATTTAGTTGTTTAGATAAATTTTATTTCTAAATTCTTCAATCGGGAAAGGTTTGCCTAAAAAATCGGTAACATATATACTCTCACTGATTTGTTTTATTTCGTCAGGATCTAATGTAGAGGAGAGTACATAAATTTGATTGCCATTTTTAAGTTCACTATCTAGTTTGGTATAAGCATTCAAAAATTCAAACCCATTCATAACAGGCATTTGTACATCGAGAATAATAATAATCGATGGATAAAGTTTTCTATTAGCCTGAATCCACTCTATTCCTTCTTTGCCATTATTGGTTATATGGACTTCGTCTATACAAAGCACTTTTTTCAGTAACTGTTTGATGACAAGCTGATCTATAAGATTATCTTCAATTAATAAAAATACATTTTTAACTGGCATAAGCGTATGGTATTGTTACTATGAATTTACTTCCAATATTAGTTTGTGAGCTCACAGAAATATTTCCTTTAATATTTTCTACAGCTTCTTTGACTATGTAAAGGCCTAAGCCTGATCCTTTGTTTTTATTTGTACCAAAGTACATTTCAAAAATATTGTCTTTGTATTCATCATTAATTCCAATTCCGTTGTCAGCTACTTCAATTTTATGAAAACCGTCTATGAAATAAGTTTTGATAGAAACATACATTTCCTGTTTGTTATTGTCAGCATATTTGATTGCATTTGAGATTAAATTAGAAATAATGATTTTTAATCGTAAGTTATCACTTTGGATCTCATCTACTAATAGCTCCTTGGTGAACTTGATTCTGTTTGCATTTTCAATATGCATCAACTGAGAAATAGCCTCGTCAAATATTTCCATTAGGCTTACAGGTTCCATAACAACCTCATATCGCTTGTTTTTAGAATAATCAATAATATCATTAATAAAGCGATCCTGCTTAGCAAGGCTTTGGTCCATTAAATTCAAATATTTTTTAATTTGATCTGGGTCGTCTTCTAATTGTGTTATTTCTATGAGTCCTTTTAATGAGGTAATAGGGGAGCGGAGGTCATGTGATGCGCTATAAACAAAACGATCAAGTTCGTGGTTAACAAGCGTGAGGTTTTCATTCTTAACTTCAATTTCCTTTTTAGAAACAATAAGTCGTTTTACCATTATAGAATAATACGAGCAAACACTACAAACAATAATCAGAATGAAAATGATATTTGTTATAATAAGTAAGTCTTTAATTTGACGAGTTCCTGCGCCCAGGGTGTTAGAGAAATTTCGTTCGTTAACAGTAAGTTTGTCACTAATTACGCTGATCTCCTGTAGAAACTTTTGTTGATCACCACTAGTTAGGATATCCTGTTTTATTTTAGCATTAATTTGTTGTCCAACAATAAATAATTGAAAAATCAATTTGTCGCCTTGTTCCCATTCATGAATGGCTTTTGCCAGAAATGAAACGTGTTTAAAGTTGTCAAATAACCAAATAAGATCATCTAAATCATCTTCATGATTTCGTCCTGTCAAAAATCCTTGTCTCGCTGCTTTGTTATCTCCAACTTTTAAAAGTGTTATTCTTGCAATTCCATCGCCTTGCGGAACTTTTAATTCTTCTAAATATAATTTCCATTGGTCTGGATCTTTTGTATAGAGATAGGTAATCAGGTGTCTTGAAGCATCTTTTTGGCCTTTAGAATAATGTGATTCGCCATTTACATAAGCTCTGTTTGCTGATAAGGTTTTAATAGTAAAAAAATTGATACATATTAATAGGGCACAAGAAACAAATACAATCAATAATAGAATGAAAACGTTCGCAAAGCGTAATTTCTTAAAAAAATGGAACTTAAGCATAGTTTCGTGTTTGTAGGTTAATAATTTGCTTTGTGAATTCTAATGAACATTTAACAATTTTATTACCAGAGAATAATCGATAAGACAGGGTACTTCTTTTATAATATAAAAAGTAAACAATTGTTAATGAAATTGCTTCCTTTTGCAACTTTTAGCATCTCTTTCAAATTTAATGAAAAAAGATTAATTTTGATTGAATAGTATCAATTTTCTTTTTAATTTAAGTTTTTATTTTTGTATTATATTGATTTATAAATATTTATGTTTTATTTTTCGCTTTGAATATAAAATATTTAAAAATAGAAGGACTTTAGTAAAAATGAAAAGGAGCAATGATTTAAGACAATGACCATCTAAAATAGTTGTTTTTTGTTTAATCATTGTATTTGATAAAAAGGTTTGATTTAACGCAAAGAAGATCGTTCTCTTTAAAATACAGAGACGATCTTCTTACTATATAAATGGTATAAAGGTTTTAGATTAGAATTACTTTGAAAGCAAAGTATACGTTTTTAAGTTAAGAATCTGTTGAAAGATTCTGATCTTCTAATTTTCTTTTATTGATGAATTCGCGGATATTCATAATAAATCCGCCTAACATTATAAGGCTTAGAATTCCCCAGAAAATTCCCCAATATAAATTTCCGGTTGCATTGTTTTTGTCAATCTCTGCCTTTAAATCGCTTTGTGGATTAAGCGTATTAAAGTTTGGATTTTCTTTTAAATAGAAAACTTTTGCCTGACTGCCTTTCGGTAATTTACTGAATGTTTCTTTGCCTTCATAATGTTGATTGTCGACTTCAAAAAAATACTCAAAATCATATGTTTTTATTGGAAGGCCCGCTATTTTTATAATGTTTTCTTTGTAGATAGGACTAAATGTAGCTGTGGTAAACGTATTCTCTGAAATGATTTTTTGATAATTGCTAATGACTTTATTATCGCCTCCCTTTATATAATCATTAGTGCAGGTTTGGCAAAATACCAGGCATAATGCAATCATGCCGAGTTGAACAAGCTTTTCAAAAACTTCTTTCATGCTTTTGGATTTTAATATTTAGGATGTTTAGATAAAAAAATAGTAACCTTCTGCGGCTATATCTATAGAGCTATTTTGGTAAATATTGGTTAGGATCTTCGTTGTTAAATTTATTTATTATCATTTCTTCTTTAACGAAACTTAATTGAGGCGCTACATCAGTTTTTTGAAATTCCGAGTTCGAAATTGTCGAGTTTTTAATTTTAAAAAGAGTAATGCCGAAATATAGTAAGCATCCAATTCCTATTAGGATTAAAAAGATATTCAGGTAAAGTTCAGCTCCCTGTTTGTCTAAACTTTGCATTAATATAACAAGTGCGAATAAAGGAAATATGATTCCCCAATATTCCATGTTAATCCAGAATAAGCCATGATTATTTTTGAAATTTATTTCCTTACCTGTTTCTTTATCAATAAATATTCTTAAAGTTTTATTCCATTTAAGTCCAAATATAAAGCTGAAAACCGCAGCAATATAAAGCGGAATAACAAAACTTTGTGTAATATAAGTTTCTGGTAAAATAGGGATGAACAAAAAAATGGCAATAAATAAAATTAGAAGTGAGAGAAATCCTCTTCCTGACCAAACTATCATAATTACTGATTTTAAATTGGAGTGCCTACTACTTTTAAAGTCTTATTTCGGCTTATTTTGACTGGGCATTTTCGATTTAGTTGAACTATTATGAATTGGAATTAATTAGTCCTTTAAAAAACTGAATTCCACCAAATAAAATGGCTCCCCAAAATATAAAGCCAATATCAGCAAGAGTTAAAATGGTACCGCCACAAAACCACAATGCACCATATATCATATCTTTTCTGGCTTTTTCGTGTTTTGCTTCTTGTATTTCTATTTCTACGTTTTCTACGATTAGTCCAGCGATATCAGTACTCAATCCTTGTTCTACAAGTTGGTTTTTAGTTTCGTAAGCTGATTTGTTTTCGTTTAAAAGCATATTTGCTGCGAAATTGTAATGATGACTTGAAACATCCTGAAATTCTACATTAGTGGTTTCCATAAAGTGGTTGGTTTTTTGGTTGGTTAAGTTTTGTAAATTTGATTTTCAAATATAAATAGTTGAAATTGTATAACGTTACGGGAAGACGTAAACTGTTAAAATTTTATTTTTAAAGTGGTTTTTGCTCTTTGTTTGAAGTAGTTTTTGAGCATAAAAAAAACTGCAATTTTTTAGATTTGCAGTTTTATGTTGGTTTGATTTTATTTATTTTATTCTTTCAAATCCGCTTCCTATGCCGTCAAAATTATTATCGCTAATGGAAAGTTTACCTTCTTCAGAAATTGTAATTATGCCTTTTGTTACAAAATATCTGTCGTGTGGGGTGGTACTCATATCACAAGTTATATATTTTCCCATTTCTCCGGTATTAATCGATTCTACCATAATAAGATCATATTTTCCAGTTCCAACTTCTTTCCCGTCTTTAAGTAGAGAAAAAGTGTAGTTTTTCATCAAATTTAATTGAAGAGTATATCCTTCTGATTCTGGTGTTGAATGAATATTGAAAGAAAAACCTCCATGGCTTCCGATCCAATTCCATTTTCCAACAAATTCTGAATTTCTAACCTTATCGTCTTCATCAGAACTACAAGAAATAAGACTGATTGCAACAATTAATAGTGTAATAAATTTTCTCATGATTTTTGGTTTTATTATAAGATGAAAGAGTTTTTAATTGGTTGCGTCTGGTTCTATTGTTTTGTAAATTAATTGATTGATTTTTTTTATCTCTTTTGGTATTTAATAAATCTCATGCCAAAAATGTCCGCAACCATTTTTGCACTCTGTATTTCTTCTTTCAGTGTCTGTAATCTTAAAGATCCACAGCAATGAAATTATTATTTTGTCATTTTCACTTTTAGGAAGTAGTGGTAACTTATTAAATGCAATTTTAGTCGGATAGGTTTTTAAAATTATAAGTGGAGTATAAGTTGGTTTTAATGGAATTGTTGCTAGTGCATTTTGATAAGCTTCTGAGTTATAATCTGTTTTATTTGGAATAGAATTGATTATATAATTACTGAGAGTTACAAAAAGTGATTCAAAATCATATTGTAATAATTGCTGTAAACCAACATTAAAATCTAATTTATCCTGTGCTACTTTATTGATTATTTCTTCCACCCTAATTAAATTTTTTGAATATAAAAGCGTCTATAAGAAAAGGCAAGGCAATCGTTCCAATTGATATAAACAAAGTATAAATGTTGTCAATTTTGTGTCTTGGAAATTTTCCGAATTCTGGTTCTCTCCTAAATAATTTAAAATAAATATTTCTTGTAGTCTTCTGAAGTATTAGAAAAATAAAAAGCATTTGTGAACCAAAATAACTAAGATATCTCATTTCGTTATTAGAATTGTTTTCGATCAATATTCCAGTTATTATTAAAAATATTGCAATTGAAATCCAGATAATAAATATTTTTTTAGTGTTTAATTTTTCTATTTGAAATACCACAATAAATAGAGGAATTATGAAAATGAGGTAAAGTAAAATATCAATATTCATCTTTTTTATCTGCTTGTTTATTATGGCTAAAGTATGAAATATCCTCTTGATTTTTCAAATAATTGCTTCTTACGACAACGAGATTAGCACGAGATAGAGACGGTATCTCCCTATTTAGAAAAGCAAGGCTAATTGGAATTCGGGATTTAAGTTTTAAAAGGAATTTGACCAAGTATCGGAATTGGAATTTCATTTTTATTAATTGGGAATTGGAATTTTTAAAATTTGGAATCTGAAATTACGAGATTTCTAAAAAAAGTATATCTTTAACCAACCCAAAACCAAAAAAATGCAAGAAAACGAACAAGACCAAGAACATTTTAAAAGAGAACTCGGATTACTAGACGGAACCATGCTTGTCGTAGGATCTATGATTGGCTCCGGGATATTTATCGTAAGCGCTGATATCGCCAGACAAGTAGGATCTGCGGGCTGGCTTACTCTAATTTGGCTAATCTCCGGATTAATTACCATTATTGCTGCTGTTAGTTACGGCGAGCTTAGTGCCATGTTTCCAAAAGCTGGAGGACAATACGTTTACCTGAAAGAAGCATATAATAAGCTGATTGCGTTTTTGTACGGCTGGAGCTTTTTTGCCGTAATTCAAACAGGAACAATTGCTGCCGTTGGAGTGGCTTTCTCAAAATTTGCCGCCTATATTTATGAACCGTTAAGCGACGAAAATATTTTATTCGAATTGGGTTCTTTTAAACTCAATGCAGCACAATTAGTGTCGATTTTTACTATTATTTTATTGACTTATATTAATAGTCGTGGAGTGAAAAACGGAAAGATTCTACAAACCGTTTTAACGATTATCAAAATTTTATCACTGCTTGGTTTAATTGTTTTCGGATTAACGCTTGCTGCAAAAGCTTCAATTTGGGATGCCAATTGGGCCGATGCATGGACAACACGCTCTTATAATGCTGATAGTGGTTCATGGCTTCCAATTAGCGGAACGGCTTTGATTACCGGAATTTCAGCAGCGATGGTTGGATCCTTATTTTCAAGTGATGCCTGGAATGGAGTTACTTTTATTGCCGGAGAAATTAAAAACCCAAAGCGTAATGTTGGTTTCAGTTTATTTCTCGGAACTTTTATTGTAACGATAATTTATGTTTTGACTAATTTGATGTATTTGGCGGTAATTCCGTTAGACGAAATTGCAACAGCAAAATCAGATAGAGTAGCAGTTGTGGCTTCGCAATATATTTTTGGAAATATCGGAACACTGATTATAGCGATTATGATTATGATTTCGACTTTTGCCTGCAATAACGGATTAATTATGGCGGGTGCGAGAGTATATTATACAATGGCAAAAGATGGTTTGTTCTTTAAAAAAGCAGCTGTATTAAATGAATCGAGTGTTCCTGCATGGGCTTTATGGGCACAATGTATTTGGGCTTCCGCTTTGTGTTTGACAGGAAAATATGGTGATTTGTTGGATTTTGTAATCATCATTGTATTGATTTTTTACATTTTAACGATCTACGGAATTTTCATTCTACGCAAAAAAATGCCAGATGTAGAAAGACCATACAAAGCATTCGGATATCCGTTTTTACCAATGCTGTACATCATTATTGCAACAGCAATTTGTATTTCGTTACTATTGACAAAATTCTCGACTTGTGGTTGGGGAGTATTGATTATGCTAACAGGAATTCCGGTATATTACTTAACGAAACCGAAAGAATCTTAGAAGTTGCTAAGGTTCTGAGATGCTAAGACTCTAAGATTTTTTAATATAGAACACGCCTTCTTATATAGCAAGGCGTTTTTTTTGTAATCTGCTCAATCTGCGGGAGAAATTAATCTCGCAAAGTCGCCAGGAAAAATAAACTTTGTGTCTTCGCGACTTTGTGGCAAAAAAACTTTGCGTAAAACCCTTGCGCCCTTTGCGGTTAAATCCTCAGTGCATTTCAAAAAAAAAGACACTGCTTATTTCTAACAGTGTCTTTTGATTTAAATAATCCAGGAAACAATTTGGGTACTACACCATTTCAGTTTCCGTAGAAGATTTTATAGTCGAATTAATAATATTCAAAGTAAGAGGATCAGTTTCTCCTGAGAAAAACGCATCTAATATTTCCTGAAATACAGGATTTGTATTTTCTGTCAAAGAAAAAAGTGTCATGGAAGAACGCAATTTACGAGCGTCTAAATCGCCTAAAATTCCATCAGCAGATTTCCTTTTGAAAGTCAAAAAAAGCTCAGAAATTTCGATAAGATGTTTTCCTAAAATAGGATGTTCTAAAAATTCGGTTGCTTCTTTTAGATCATTAATGGCATATAGATTCGCCGTATCACTACTACCTAATCCTTTAATCTGCGGAAAAATGAACCACATCCAATGTGTTTCTTTTTTCCCTTTTTTGATTTCAGAAAAAGCAGTAAGATAAAGTTTATTTTGCGCATCTAAAAAACGCGATAAATCATTGTTTGAGTAAGCCATTATGGTATTAAATATTAAAAAAGGGTTGCAAAAATAGTAAAAAAGATAAGGTCTGCCTAATAAAAGGTTCACACAGTGAGTAATTTAACTTTTCGTGGAAGAATTTTCCTCATGGTTATATAATATGAAATAATGTCATTTTCAGTTATTTAAAATTATAAACTACGATGTGTTTGTCTAAAAGTTAAATTAATTCTTGGCAAAACATCTCGTGCCGTTTTCGGAACCTGATGCTGCCAAAAACTATTTGTTGTGCCGGACATCAATAAAAAAGAACCATGATGCAGCGGAATTTCAACTTGTGGAATCTCTTTATTGAATTTATGACGTAGCCTGAACATTCGTGTTTCTCCAAAAGTTACCGAAGCAATAACGGGGTTTGGCCCAGTATTGTGTTCTTTGTCGCTATGCCAGCCCACGCCATCATTTCCATCTCGGTACAAATTCAGCAAAACGGTATTAAAATCGAGCTGTGTTTCTTTTTCTATACGGCCTCTAATTTTTAGTAATTCATAATTCCAGTCGGGACCATTTTGATCAGCTCCCGGATTATCTTTGTCTTCGTACCAGGCAATCATTCTCGGCACGGTATAAACTTTATCATAAATTTCCATTTCATATTCTCTCCATTTGGTTTTACGAAGCAGTCGTTCATAAAAACGATCAGACTCTTCTTTTGTGAAGAAATTATCAATCAAAATCAATTCAGAATCAGGAATGTCAAATACTTTTTTTCCTGCCAAACCAGTTGCAAATAATTCGGTGTCGTTAAATAATGTCATTGTTTTCCTTTATTTTTTGTCAATTTCAATCCAAACAGGCGCATGATCACTTGTTTTTTCCCAGCCTCGTACATGGCGATCAACACCGCCGGAGCGTAATTTCGTTGCTATCTCTGAACTCAGCAAAAAATGATCAATTCTCAAACCTGCGTCTCTTTCATAAGCATTTCTAAAATAATCCCAAAACGTATAAATTTTCTCATCGGGATACAGCGTACGAATTGCATCTGTCCATCCCTGTGAAACAATGTCCTTAAAAGCTTTTCTGACTTCAGGTAGGAAAAGCGCATCCTTAACCCATTTTTCAGGTTTATAAACATCCAATTCTGTTGGCATCACATTAAAATCGCCAACAAGTATTACAGGAGTATTTAAACTCAGCAAGGTTTCAGCACGTTCTGCCAAACGATCAAACCATTTTAACTTGTATTCTAATTTAGGTCCCGGCGCAGGATTTCCGTTTGGTAAATAAAGACAGGCGATCACGATTCCGTTTATCAAAGCTTCAATATAACGGCTCTGGGCATCTTCTTCATCGCCTGGAAGTGTCCGTGTTATTTCTTCAATTTCCATATTTCGGGCTAGAATTGCAACGCCGTTCCATTGTTTTTGTCCGTGCCAAATGGCGTTGTAACCGGCGTCATTAATCGCTTTAATGGGAAATTTATCCTGAGGCGCTTTTAATTCTTGCAGACAAACAATATCAGGTTTTGCTTCTTCAAGCCAGCGTAGTAATACATTCAATCGTCCGTTAACTCCGTTTACATTATAAGTGGCTATTTTCATAGTAGATTTAATTAGTTGTATTATTAAATTTACAGCTTTTTAAACAGATATATTTACACAGTTTCCTAATCTTATTTCAGGAATTGCTTGTTAAAGAATACTTTACCAGGATATTTTTCTGCGTAAGCAAAAATTAATTGCACCATATATTGATTGCTTTTATACTGCGTCACATAATTTTTTACTTCGGATGGGTCAGTAATCGCAACATCTGACGGAATGTATCCCATCCCATAAAAGTGTCCGTTTTCAACCCAGATACAACTGCGTTCCTCTTTTGATCTGCCTTTGTCTATAATGGCAAAACTAGGTCTGTTTCGTAATAAAAAATCAATGGCATTGTCGACTTGCTCGTTGTGAAGCAAAACATCCGGCAGGCTTTTGACTTCATTATTTTGAAAAAACGCTCCTTCTTCTGGTCTGGAATACTTGCAGAATCTCTGGTCAATTTCAAATTGTTCAGACAGACTTCTTAGTAAATCTATAGCGTTATACAAACTATTAAATTCATGAATGCAAGTCTGAAATTTGGTTAATTTTCCAACGGCCAAATATTTATATCCGTTTCTTGCTTCATATTGATAAATGCCGAATTTGGCTTCAAAACGTTTTAATGCTCTATTGTAGGTTGGCCAAAGCTGTTTTATTTCGGTACATTCTAACAAAAGCGCCATTAATTCGTTCGCACAGACTTCAAAGGAAATTCCGTAGATATCTCGCAAGAAATGTTGTCTTTGCGGATTGATTTTATGACCACTAAAATGAGAAGTTACACGTTTTTTTAAGTTGATCGCTTTTCCAACATAGATTACCTTTTTCATCTGATTATAAAAATAATAGACACCAGGTTTTTCGGGTAAATTATTAAAATCTTCGGGAGGAAGGTTAGGAGGTAAGCGCTGATCTTGTGAAGTCATCTTGACCATTTTTGCTATTTCGCCTTCAAAGTCCCATTCAAGTAATCGGGAAAATAATATGGCAGTAGCATCTGCATCTCCACCAGCGCGATGTTGATTCTCTAAAGGAATGTCTAGCGAATAACAAAGTTTTCCCAAACTGTAGGAGGACAGCCCAGGTTTGATTTTTCTTGCTGCGCGAACGGTACACAGTTTTCTTGCGGTCCATTTAAATCCCGCTTGTTCCAATTGATGACGTACAAAAGAATAATCGAAGTTGACATTATGAGCCACAAAAATACGATCCGTCAGCATTTCCAGTACTTTCTCTGAAATGTCATCGAAAATTGGAGCATTGGCGACCATTTCATTGTTAATGCCGGTTAATCCAAAAATAGAAAGAGGAATTTCCCTTTCCGGATTAACAAGCGTTTCGTAGCGGTCGATTACTTTTTCGCCATCATGAATAATGATGGCAATTTCTGTAATGCGACTGCCACTGGCGTTACCACCGGTGGTTTCGATATCTACTATGGCGTATTCTTGCTTTTTCATCTCTTTACTATAACGCAAAACCTCTTTTTGTTCTTGTAAAATCATCGTGGTTATTTTTGAAATTTCATTCGGTGTCTTGGTAAGTTGATTTCATGTCCCTGCGGATACGGTTCGCGATGTGTCGAACTCACATCTTCTTTAATTTGACGCTGTGTTTTAAACTGATCTTTCGCATCCATATAACGCGGATCCGGAATAAAAGGCATTTTTGCCATTTTAAGAATGGTAATGGTTGGAAAATGATAATCAACTTCAACATTTCCCAAAAGCAAATAACAGCCTCCGCCCTGAAAAGGATATTGCGCCAGACAATCAGGAAAATGGGCGGTATCAAAATAAGTACCTTCGTGATCGATCCAGGTGCCGAAATACATGTTTCCTTTTTTGGTAGGAACTTGTTTTCTGGAGATTAAATACGCCAGCATTTTAACTTGTTTTTTATGATGTGCCACTAAATCTTTAGCCATAATATCGCCGCGGTATTTAATCTGAAGCAAATCAAAAACAGTACACGAAACGGGAAAGCTCAATAATTCGATTTCATCAAAAGCATCTTCAAACAGAGAACGTTCTAAAGTAGGAAGTTTATATTCTTTAACGGGCTCCTGTAATAACATCAAACTTCTGTTTTCGGGTTTGAAATTGTTTAAAAGCAAACTCGCAATCACTAAAAGCTGATTTTTAGTTTTTCCTGTAAAACGAAAAGCATCAATAAAAATCAGGATTTTAATGCTCTCAATCCCGATAGGAATACGATTAATGAAATCTTCCAAAGAAAGAAAAGCACCGTTTTTCTCCCGATCTGATTCAATCAAATTCGCCGTTTTAGATTCTAACCCCTGCAGGTGCATAAACCCTAGATAAATATCATTTCCATAAACCGTAGTTTGGTATTCGCTTTTATTCACACACGGATTCAGGATTGTACCACCAGACATACGCGCTTCGTGCACATAAACTTCGGTACGATAAAACCCACCCTGATTGTTGATTACAGCAACCATAAACTCAACAGGATAATTAATTTTGAGATACAAACTCTGATAACTTTCTACCGCATAAGAAGCCGAGTGGGCTTTGCAGAAAGAGTATCCGGCAAACGACTCGATCTGGCGGTAAATTTCCTGACTTAGCGCTTCAGGATGTCCTTTTTGTGCGCAACAGAGAAAGAAATTGTCTTTTACCTTTTGTAAAGCTTCTATAGAACGTCCTTTTCCGGACATCGCCCGACGTAAAATATCACCGTCCGCAGCGGGAAGCCCGCCATAATGCAATGCGATTTTAATCACATCTTCCTGATAGACCATAATACCATAAGTTTCGCCAAGATGCTCTTTGAAAACCTCATGGAAATACTCGAATTGGTCCGGATTATTATGTCGAAAAATATATTCTTTCATCATTCCGGATTGAGCAACTCCGGGACGAATAATGGAAGACGCGGCAACCAGAATTTTATAATTATCACAATTTAATCGGCGTAATAAACCTCGCATGGCGGGACTTTCGATATAAAAACAACCAATCGTTTTACCTTGTGCCAGATGAACATTGCATACTTCTTCATCTTTAGAAATAGAAGTATTTCGAATATCCACTTTTATTCCGCGGTTTTTCTCGATCAGTTTTACGCTATCATCTATATGACCAATCCCACGCTGACTCAGGATATCAAATTTGTCAAAACCAATTTCTTCGGCAATATGCATGTCGAAAAGCACAATTGGAAATCCTTTTGGAGGCATTTCCAGAGGCGTGTAATTCGTAATGGGCTCTTCAGAAATGATAATCCCACAAGCGTGCATACTGCGTTGGTTGGGATATTTTACAATCATGTCGCTATATTCCTGAACGAATTTTACAATAGAATTGGTTTCGTGTAGTTGTTTTGGATTTTTAGCCAGCATATCCAATTCTTCTTTTGGAAGGCCAAACACTTTCCCGACTTCCCTGTAAATAGATCGATGTTTGAATTCGACATTGGTTCCGCAAAAAGCAACGTGCTCACGACCATAAGTTTCGAAAATATATTCTAAAATGGTATTGCGTTCTTTCCAGCTCCAGTCAATGTCAAAATCGGGTGGGCTTTTACGATTTAAATTTAAAAAACGTTCAAAATACAGATCGAGTTCGATTGGACAGATATCGGTAATTCCGAGGCAATAAGCAATAATGCTGTTGGCTCCGCTTCCGCGCCCGATGTGCATAAATCCCTGACTATTGCTGTATCGGACAATATCCCAAGTGATTAAAAAATAACCGCTGAATTGTAATTCGTCAATAACTTTTAATTCTTTTTCTACACGTTTTCGGGCAATTGTGTTTTCTTTTTCATAACGCCATTCAAAACCTTTTTCGGCCAATTCTGTTAGTTTTTTGAGATCACTCTCACGACTTCCGGTAAAGAATTTTTTATTTCTTTTAATTGAAAAAGCGTATTGAAAATCGCAGGAATCAATTATTCTCTGCGTGTTGACAATAATTTCAGGGTAATTTTCATAAAATGGTAAAAGCGATTCTAAGGGCAACATTTTTTCAGAAGTTTTACAGTAATCTGCTTCTGTAAGCCTCGAAAGAATAATATTAGTATCAATCGCACGAAGAATTTTATGCAGGTTAAATTCTTTTTTATTGCTAAAAGTTACGGATTGAAGCACAACCATTTTCGAAATTTTAGTTGCATGTTTCGAGGTAAAAAGCCTTAAAACTTCGTCTGGACGAACTCCGATAAATTCATTTTCACGAAGCGTTTCCGGAGCATTTTCTAAAGTATAAATCACAAAAACCGATTCGAATTCTGGAGCAATCAAAGGCAAAGGCTCTCCGCTGAAATTATGATCCGTTAAAAAGCGATTCATTTCGCCCAAACCTTCAGCATTTTTAGCCAAACCAATATATCGAAATTGATGATGGCAACGAAACTCCATTCCAACCAGAGGTTTAATTTCTTTGGATTGACAAGCTCTTATAAAATCATAAATTCCCGTTACGGTATTAATATCTGTCAGTGCCATTGCTTTTATGCCACAGGAAACGGCTTCCTCGATAAGTTTATCAAGAGAAATCGTGCCGTAGCGCAAAGAATGGTATGAATGACAGTTGAGGTACATGATTATTTTTTACGTTTTAAAATTTCATCTTTATTATTTGGTTTAAAATGAGCTCCGGCACAGCGCATTACAGCATCAAAACCATAACGACTTTTCATTTTATCCATCGCAGCGTAAAGCGACAACATTTCTTCAGTATCTTCAAAAAGATTAATTTGATACGTACCGCGAACCAATCCGCTAAAGCGAATACCAATCAGGCGTAATCGCATACGGCGTTGATATACTTTTTCAAAAAGCTCCATTACATTTTTGGTCAGAATATGATCTGCTGAAGTGTAGGCGATTTTACATTGTTTTGTTTCGGTATCAAAATTGGCGTAGCGTATTTTAACCGCAATTGTTGAGGTTAACCATTGTTCTGATCGCAATTGGAAAGCCAGTTTTTCGACCATGCCTATAAGTACTCTTTTGAGTTTTGCTATATCTATAGTATCCTGAGAAAAAGTATGTTCAGTCGAAATTGATTTTCTTTCGGTATAAGGTTCAACAGGTGTATTATCGATTCCGTTGGCTTTTTTCCAAATATCCAATCCATTTTTGCCAATCATCTGTTGTAAAACTTCAGGAGGCATTTCAGCTAAAGTTTGAATTTTACGGACGCCAATTCGCGATAAAAGCTGAAAAGTTACAGCGCCAACCATTGGGATTTTTTGAATCGACAACGGATTCAAAAAAGCTTGTACGCCATTTTCCGGAATTTCTAAGTTCCCTACTGGTTTACCTTCGCCGGTAGCAATTTTAGAAACAGTTTTATTGATGGATAATGAAAAACTAATTGGCAGTCCGGTTTCTTTAATAACAGATTGTGCGAGTTCATTTGTCCATTTATAACTTCCGTGAAATTTATCCATTCCGGTAATGTCAAGATAGAATTCGTCGATGCTGGCTTTTTCCATAATCGGTGCTTTTTCCTGAATAACCTGCGTAACATCATGCGATAATTGAGAGTATAATTCCATATCGCCTTTCATTACTTTGGCTTGCGGACAAAGTTTCATCGCCATGTGAATAGGCATCGCAGAACGCACTCCAAAGTAACGTGCTTCATACGAACAAGAGGCTACAACACCGCGATCGCCACCACCAATGATTAACGGAATACCGTTTAATTCTGAGTTAGTTAGCCTTTCGCAGGATACAAAAAAGGTATCCAAATCCATGTGTACAATCGCCCTTGCCATTTCCTTTGTTTTTGTACAACAAAATTAGTACAGATGATAACATTTTTTTGTATATTTGATGTTCCAAATTATAACAAATTAATTATGTCCTTATTTTCAGACAATATCAGAGCATTGAGGGTTAAGCATAAAATATCACAAGAGAAATTAGCTGAAAACCTAAAAATTACCAGAGGTAGATACGTTAAATACGAAGACGGAACTTCAGAAGCACCGTATGATATTTTAAAGCAGATTGCTTTATATTTTCATATGAGTATTGATTTGATACTGTCTGTCGATATACGCAAAATTGATGTAGAAAATTTGATAAAACTAGAAGGAAACCGACTCATTTTACCTATACAGGTCGATCGATTCGGAGAAAATTTTATCGAAATTGTAAGCCAAAAAGCAAAAGCAGGCTACCTAAACGGATATGCCGATCCGGAATATATTGAAAGTTTACAACAGGTTTCGCTTCCGTTTTTAGGGCCAGGCAAACACAGAGGTTTTCCTGTAGAAGGTGATTCAATGCCACCTCACGAAGACGGTTCAATTATTATTGGTCGTTATGTAGAAAGGCTAGGCGAGGTTATGGATGGAAAAACCTATATCCTGATTACCAAAAATGAAGGAATGGTATACAAACGTCTCAATAAAAATAAAAAGAATGCTTTAGTTCTGGAATCCGACAATCGTTTTTATCCAAATTACGAAGTGAAAGCCTCAGATATTTTAGAAATCTGGGAATACGAATGCAGCATCGGAAGAAGCGATAGACGCCATGAACAGACAGAATCGCAAAGTATGAAGGATTTGCTTTTAGAAGTGAAAAGAGAGGTTATGGAGATTAAGAATAATACTTCGAATACATAGAAGTTTCAATGGCAAATATCAATGACAATATCAATTAAAATTTATACAGTCCCTATGGGGACAAAATGTAGATTTCGTATAATTTTTACCAATATATAATCTCTAACGAGATACTCCTTTAGGAGTTAAATATTAGTAGAAATATTGATAGCAAAAATAATGAAACCAAATGAAAAATGTCCCAGAGGGACAATATGTTTATAGCAAATTTTTATCACATTTTAATGAACCCCATCGGGGTGATATGTTTATATTCACGATGAATGTCGCTCCGCTGGAGCTTTAAATCGGGAATCTATAATTATCTATAAATATTACGCTCCGCTGGAGCTTTAACTATAGAAAATAAAATCCTTTTAATCTGTGAAATCTGTGGCAAACAAAACTAAAAAACCTTCACAAACCCCAATCCATATTGCTGTCCGTTATAAAAAGGCATTATCATAGAAGTTGATTTATTCTCAGAAGACGATTTGAATAATTTTTTGGTAATATAGGGATTCATCCAATATGCGATTTTAGTACTCAAAATCCCGATTCCGGCTCCGGCAGCGACATCCGTTAACCAATGACGGTTGTTGTAAATTCTGAAAAGCCCAGTTCCGGTTGCTACAGCGTAACCCGCAATTCCGTACCAAATCGATTTGTCTTTGTATTCCTGCCACAAAAATTCAGCTCCGGCAAAAGCAGTTGCAGTATGCCCGGATGGGAAGGAATTGTTTGAACTTCCGTCAGGTCTTTCTTCATGAACAATAGATTTTAAACCCAAAACAGTTGTCGCCATAATCGCATACGAAGTCACAAATATTACCGAACGATCCCGCATATTATTTTTGCCTTTTACTCCAAAAGCATTCAGAGCATAAACAGAGGCTGCAGGTGCATATTGCGAGAAATCATCAATGGTAATTTTCTCGTCAATATCTTCGGTTACTTCATTTTTGATTTGATGATTGAAACTTAAGAGTTGATCATTTCCAATTCCAATTACACCGTAACCAATTAATACGGCGGGAATAATTAATTGCTTGTAGCTGAATTTTAAATGATTTGAAGTGCTGTCAATTTTAGCAATAGAATCATTTTGTTGTGCAGTTGCAGAAAAAAAAACAAATAGAAATACCAGAGAAATCGTTTTGTAAAACATCTTTCGTTATCGTTATAAGTTGCAATAATAACGAATGTGTTAACTAACTATTTTTGGCTTAATTGAACCTTAAGCGAATATTAATCAGTTGTGTTTGAATGATGTAATTGGATTAAGATTGGCTAAATATTGGATGGTAAAAATCGCAATATCAATGACAATTTCAATATCAAAATTCAAATAACAAGCTAATTAACAACATAGTTCCAGCGGGACGATATATTTATAGAAAATTATTATCACATTTAATAAACCCTTGCGCGGTGGCATGTTAATAACCCCGATTAATGTCGCTCCGTTGGAGCTTTCGGAAAAATCTATGTAATTGGCTATAAACATTATGCTCCGCTGGAGCTTTTTTGGAAATTTTATCGCAATGTATATATTTTGTCTAAACTGGACTGAAGTCCAGCCCTACAATATAATTTGAGCCTATGGCTCTTTTTACACTTTTAGTGCAAACCAAAACGTACTTCCCAATCCTAAATTACTTTCTACGCCAACATTTCCATTTTGCGCTTCAATAAATTCTTTGCTTATCGCTAATCCCAATCCTGTTCCGGATTTTTGACTTCCTGGAACCTGGAAATATTTATCAAAAACTTTGTCTTTATATCTGGCATCAATTCCTTTTCCGGTGTCGATAACCTGAAATACGATCTGACTGTTTTCTTTTTTTAATTGAATGACAATGGTACTTTTTTCAGAAGAATATCTTATGGCATTCGACAAATAATTAATCAAAACCCAGCCTGTTTTTTCGCTGTCGGCTTTTACGTCTTTCAGATTTTCATCTGCATGAATAATCAATTTAATCTGCTTTTGATCGGCCTGAACTTTTACGGCTTCCACAGCATAATTTACAATTTCGTGTGGATTGCTTTTTTCGATATTCAACTGAATATTTCCGGTTTCCAGTTGCGATAAATTCAGCAATTCTCCTGTAATTTTTAATAATCGCTGACTGTCATCTTTTATACTTTCGACCAATTGTTTCTGATCGTCGTTCATGTCGCCGGTTTTTACATTTTCAAGCAATTGCAAACTCAGTTTTATAGATGCAATTGGCGTTTTTAATTCGTGCGAAACGGTTGCAATAAAATTGGTTTTGGCAAAATCGAGTTCTTTAAAAAGCGTAATATTTCGAAGAATAATCACATCGCCAATATTGATTTCTTTTTCTTCTCCCGTTGGAATTATCGTAATATTTAGAATTTCTTTTTCGAAATAACTTTCCTTTCCGTGTGCATAAATTTTAAGCGGTTGTTTCTTTGGAGAATCATTTTCTTTTTTTACAATCAAAGAACGAATTAAATCATTCGACAAGGCTAGAGTAGAAGCCGATTTCCCGACAACATCTTCCAATTTCATTCCGATAATCTTCAGTGCTTCGTCATTCACAAACAAAATAATTCCGTCATTATCCAATCCAATAATAGGATCATTCATATTATTGATAAGCGTTTCGAGTCGCTTTTTCTCAAAAAACAACTTATATAAATTACTGTCGTTGTATTCCTGAAGTTTTTGCGCCATCGTATTGAATGATTTTGCCAAATCGCCATATTCGCTGTGACTGGTAAAATGGACGCGTTCTGAATAATTCTTGTTTGCAATTTCCTTAATACTTTGCGTTAATTCTTTAATAGGGTTTGCAATGTTATTTGGTAGATTAACCAATAGGTTAAAAGCAATCAAAAAGCATAAACTTCCCACAATGGCAATCCATAAATTGGCATTTTCGGCGGTATGTTTGGCAATATCGCTTTTCTGTTTTATAGCATCCAGATTTAGTTTCATAATCGCAAAAATGTCCTGTCTGATTTGCGCTTTTATGGTTTCATCAGAACTGTTTTTTTCTAAAAGCGAAAAATTATTTTCAAGTTTAGACGTCGCTTCTTTTTCACCGGGTTCGGTAACATTTTGCGTTTGTTTTTCAAGATATTCCTTGAAAACATGAATTTTATTATTGGGACTTTCTTTAATTTCATCCAAAGACAAAATCATATTTCGCGAATATTCCAGCGTGTTATAATTCGCTTTCAGAATATTCTCCGTGTCCGCTTTTATCAAAAAAACAGAATACCCACTCACTAACGAAAGTATGATGATCATCAAAAATAACAAGCCAACCCCCAGATTCAATTTGGTTTTAATTCTCATAATTTTAATTTTTGTAAAATGATTATTGTGAGATGTAAAGTGTATTCACAAAGATCTTTTTACATTTTACATAAAACATTTTACGAAAGTATAACAAGGTCCACATTAGATAATGACAGGCGATTTAATAAACGCCTGAAAATCGTTGTAGACAAAATTACTTTAAATAAATTCAAATGCGGTTTCCCAATGCAGACAGTTGTAATTTGTTTTTCTTCAACCGTCATTAAAATCGCATCAGCAATATTTTTATTTTCTAATTTGATAACTTCGGCACCTAATTGTACCGCCAGTTTAAAGTTATTAATTAAATGTCTTTGTTTGTCTAACGCAATTTTGGTACTGCTTTCTTTCGGTGTTTCGACATACAAAACATACCAGCTTCCGTTATAATAACTCGCCAGACGTGCCGCTTTTCTGATTACAATTTTAGCCGTTTTATCATTACTGCTAATGCAGGCCAAAAGTTTCTCATGGCGTAAAGCATGCAGTTGAGGTACTTCATTTTCGACTTTCCGAACTACCTGGCTCGCCACTTCTTTTAGAGCCAATTCACGCAATTGTAAAATTTGTTCCGATTTAAAAAAGTTCGTTAAAGCCGTCTGAATTTTATCTGTTGTATAAATTTTACCTTCCTTTAAACGCGCAATCAAATCTTCCGATGTCAAATCGATATTGACTACTTCATCAGCAAGACGCAAAACATTATCCGGAATGCGTTCCTGAACGTCAATTCCTGTAATGCGTTTTACATCTTCATTCAAGCTTTCAATATGCTGAATATTTACCGCCGAAATTACATTAATTCCTGCATCTAAAATTTCTAAAACATCTTGCCAGCGTTTTTCGTTTTTACTTCCTTCAACGTTTGTGTGAGCCAGTTCATCAACAATTACAACTTCAGGTCTAAGGTTGATAATCGCCTGTACATCGAGTTCTTCCAGCTGTTTTCCTTTATAGAAAATGGTTCGCCGCGGAATCACAGGCAAACCAGCTAAAAGTTCATGCGTTTCCTTCCGCATATGCGTTTCGATGTAACCAATTTTCACATCGATTCCGTTTTTCAACAACGAATGCGCTTCCTGAAGCATACGAAAAGTCTTCCCCACACCGGCGCTCATCCCAATGTAGACTTTAAACTTTCCTTTTCGTGATTTCTGAATTAAATCGAGAAAGTGCTGTGCGTTATTTTCTTTTTTCTGTTCCATATGGTTTTGCCACGAAGGCACTAAGGCACTAAGTTTTTATTTTTTTAGCCACAGATTTCACAGATTCAATTGATTTTTTTTTCACCACGAATTCACGAATTTTTATTTAGAAATGGGATAAATTAGATTCGTGAATTCGTGGCAAATAAATCTACACAAAGAGATGTAAAAAAATCATTTTAATCTGTGAAATCTGTGGCAAAATAATTTTAAAAAGAAATCGCCAGCGAAGTCGTTACAAACGTATTCGTATCCGTTGGAAGATTGTCTTTTGTAAATATTTCATCTTTACTCGAAAGATTTCTGGCTTCAATTCTAAACATTACATTATCAGTAACTAAGTAATCAAAGTTAGCCGAAAATCCGTAAGTTTTAAAACCATTTGGCGTTTCAGTTGCGATAATTACGCCTTTTTCATCACTATAATATTCGCCACGCGCAGCCAACTGAATTTTATCTGTTGGTTTGTATTGCAGAATCAAAACAGGCGAAAACCAAGTGTCGTATTTGTTACTGTTTTTGGCAGCTTGTTGTGATCCAACATCAAAACCAGCTGTAATATTTGTTTTTTCACTTACTTTAAATTGTCCGTAAAAATTATTGAAATAACGCCACTTTTTATCAATATCGGGTTGCTCATTTCCAACATAAGTACTCCAGTTCAAAACCACTTTATCCGTTGGTTTATAGGTAATTTGCGTTCCAAAAGCAGGCGTATGATTTCCATCTACTTTCTGAATACGTTGCCAGCCATTCAAATACATTCCTGCCAAATACCATTCTCCAGATTCAGAGGTGTAGCCAATTTTCACTCCTGCTTCATAATAAGGAGAATTCTCAGCCAAAATACTTCGGGTCAATGTTTGGCAATCTTTTCCAATCGCACTTTCAAAACCAATATGCGCCGGCATAATTCCCGCATCAATCCACAAATTATGGCTTTGCGAAATCTTCACACCAACATTGGCTTCATATACATTTTTCAACAAATCTTGTTCAGCCGACATATTGTATTGCGCATAAGTTCCGGCCATCAAAGCAAAATTCCCGCGAATATTTTCTTTCGTATAATTCACTTTTGCCATACCCAAATTCAGGTTCACTTCATTGCTTCGGTTATAATTGTAAAAAAATCCCGGACGTGTATGGTTATCCGGTTTCCCGAAATCGTAACTGTAATAAGTTTCTACATATCCTGAAAACGTTAAAGGACTTTTCGATTCTTCCTGAGCCTGTAAATTGCTAAAACCGAATGCGATTAAAGCAGTAAGTATTATTTTTTTCATTTTTGTTTTTATTATTTGGGGTAAAAAAGGCGTTTTAGGTATTATTAATTTTTCTTAGTAGGTTTTTTAGTAGCTAATCCCGCTATCCGTTCCAATCTTTTGTGCCGAACCCCGGCACAAAAGGATTTCCACTACTATCGGGGCTAGGGCACTCAGGGTAAAAGGACGTTTTGTTATCCTAACAGGTTTCCAAAACCTGTTAGGTATTATTTAAGTTTCGGTTTTGCGCTCCAGTTTGTCATTGCGAGGATCTTTGTTATACCTAACAGGTTTCCAAAACCTGTTAGGAAAAAAACTTAGAACCTTAGCGACTCAGAACCTCAGAACCTTGTTTTAGCGAAGCGCATCAAGCGCCATATTCAATTCCAAAACATTAACCGTTTCAGGACCAACAACAGCCGTATTAATTTTAGATTCAACCAAAGCTTTTACTTTATCTTCCGCTAATTTTCGTTCTTTGGCAACACGTTTTACCTGAATCAAAGCACCTTGCGGAGAAATATTCGGATCCAATCCACTTCCGGAAGCGGTAACCATATCGGATGGAATCTCCCATTTTTTCAAATAAGGATGAACAAGTAAAAGTGTATCAATTCTTTTTTGAACCAAAGCCAGATAATCAGCGTTGCTTGGTCCTTTGTTACTTCCTGCACTTCCTGCAGCGTTGTAATCGACAGCCGAAGGTCTTCCCCAGAAATAATTTGACTTATCGAATTTCTGACCAATTTTTTGGTATCCAACCACTTTTCCGTTAATCGAAATAGTTTCTCCTTTTCCCTGATTCGGAGCAAATTGTGCAATTCCATAAATTGCAAGAGGATAAATAACTGCAAACAAGATTAAAGTAAGCAGTGTCAATTTTAATAGTGAGAATATATTTTTCATTTTTTTCTTTTTAGAGGTTCTAAGGTTCTAAGTTTCTGAGGGACTAAGAAAAAAAACTTAGCACCTTAGCACCTCAGAACCTTAGCAACTTTTATTTACATAAATAAAGCAACAAGTAAATCAATCAGTTTAATTCCGATAAAAGGAACAATCAATCCGCCTAGACCGTAGATTAAAAGATTTCTTTTTAAAATCGCACTGGCACCAATTGGTTTGTAATCAACACCTCTCAATGCTAATGGAATCAAGATCGGAATGATAATCGCGTTAAAAATTACCGCTGATAAAATGGCACTTTCCGGACTATGCAAATGCATAATGTTTAAACCTTGAAGCGCAGGAATCGCAGTAATAAAAAGAGCAGGAACAATAGCAAAATATTTCGCTACGTCATTTGCAATAGAGAAAGTAGTAAGTGTTCCACGAGTCATTAAAAGCTGTTTTCCAATTTCGATGATTTCAATAAGTTTCGTTGGGTCATTATCAAGATCGACCATGTTTCCGGCTTCTTTCGCAGCCTGAGTTCCACTGTTCATGGCAACACCAACATTGGCTTGGGCTAGGGCAGGAGCGTCATTTGTTCCGTCTCCCATCATGGCAACCAGTTTACCCAGATTTTGCTCGTTTTTGATGTAGTTCATTTTATCCTCAGGTTTCGCTTCGGCAATAAAATCATCAACTCCCGCAGCCTCGGCAATAAACTTAGCTGTAAGTGGATTATCTCCGGTAACCATTACCGTTTTTACACCCATTTTTCTCAATCGGTCAAAACGTTCTTTCATTCCGGTTTTAATGATATCCTGTAATTCGATAACACCTTGAACCTGATCGTTTTTAATAACCACTAATGGTGTTCCTCCGTTTGAAGAAATGTCGATTACTTTTTGTGCAGTATCTTCAGGAAAATTATTTCCTGCCTGAGCAGCAATATTTTTTGCAGCATCCTGAGCACCTTTTCGAATATTGGTTCCGTCTTTTAAAACAACTCCGGAAGTTCTGGTTTCAGCGGTAAATTTGATAGTTTGTGAAATGTGATCTGTGAGTTGTGAAATGCTTGCTTTCATTTCACCTTTTACATCTAACATTTCACTCAACTCAAGTATACTTTTCCCTTCCGGAGTGTCATCTGCCAGTGAACTTAACACAGCAGATTTTATAAAATCTTCTTCAGAAACGCCTTTTGTAGGATAAAAACTGGTTGCTTTTCTGTTTCCGATAGTGATGGTTCCGGTTTTATCCAAAAGCAATACATCAATATCTCCTGCAGTTTCTACCGCTTTTCCAGATTTTGTAATTACGTTGGCACGTAATGCTCTGTCCATTCCGGCAATACCAATAGCAGAAAGTAAACCTCCAATTGTGGTTGGAATCAAACAAACAAACAAAGCAATAAAAGCCGCAATCGTGATGGGTGCATTTGCATAGTCGGCAAACGGTTTTAGCGTAACGCACACAATCACGAAGATTAAGGTAAATGCGGCTAATAAAATGGTTAAGGCAATTTCGTTTGGCGTTTTCTGACGGCTTGCACCTTCAACCAAAGCAATCATTTTATCTAAAAAGCTTTCGCCAGGTTCAGAAGTTACGATTACTTTAATTTTATCAGACAATACTTTTGTTCCACCTGTTACAGATGATTTATCACCGCCGGCTTCCCGAATTACAGGAGCACTTTCTCCGGTAATAGCACTTTCGTCGATAGTGGCTAAACCTTCAATAATTTCTCCGTCAGTTGCAATTAAATCGCCTGATTCACAAACGAAAACATCTCCTTTTTTCAATTCAGATGAACTGATGTTTTTGATTTCTCCGTTAGGTAAAATTTGTCTTGCAGGCGTTTCTTCACGTGTTTTTCTTAAACTATCCGCCTGTGCTTTTCCTCTGGCTTCGGCAATAGCTTCGGCAAAATTGGCAAACAAAAGTGTAGCAAGTAAAATCAAGAACACAATTAAATTATATGTAAAACTGCCTTGGTCAGTTGCGCCCATTAAAATGGAAATACAAACAGCAAACATAATGGCAGTCCCTATTTCTACGGTAAACATTACCGGATTTTTGATCATTAATTTTGGATTAAGCTTCACAAAAGATTGCACTAGAGCTTCTTTTACCTGCTTACTTTCAAACAATGATGCGGATTTATTAGTTGTCATTTTTCTTTGTGTAAAATGTTAGATGTTAAATGTGAAATTTCCTACTTTTGTAAATAATTATTTAAATATGAAACCACACAAAAAATTGAATTCTTGGATTAAAAGTTTTGAATTCGTTAAAGAAATTTATTTAGCTACAAGACAATTCCCTTCTGAGGAAAAGTTTGGAATTACTTCCCAAATCCGAAGAGCTTCTGTTTTTGTACCGGTTAATATTGCAGAAGGAGCAGCAAGAAAAGGAACAAAAGAGTTTATCCATTTTTTATATATTTCACTAGGTTCTTTATCAGAACTCGATACTTTAATTTTATTAAGTAGGGAGTTAGATTTTCTCAATGAAAAAGAATGTGAGCAATTGATTGAAAAATTAGATATCATAGGAAAACTTATTTATGGATTAATCAAGAATCTTGAAACACGTTTATGATTTGTTATTAGTGAGATGTGAAATGTGAGTTGTAAGATGAGTTTACATCTCACATTTTACTTTTTCACATTTTACATTCCAAAATATTCTGCCAATGGACCTAAAGCCAAAGCTGGAAAGAATGATAAGGCAGCAATAATTGCGATTACAGCGAAAACCATTATTCCGAAAATAGAAGTGTCCGTTTTTAAAGTTCCTGCACTTTCCGGAATGTATTTTTTGTTAGCCAATAATCCGGCAATTGCCAATGGACCAATAATCGGAATGAAACGGCTTAACAGCAACACAATTCCTGTAGTGATATTCCAGAACGGATTATTATCTCCTAAACCTTCAAAACCAGAACCGTTATTGGCAGCGCTCGAAGTATATTCGTATAACATTTCTGAGAATCCATGATTACCCGGATTGTTGAGCCAGCCTGTTGCATTGCCGCTAAACCAGTAACCCATTGCGGTATCATGTGCAGCAAAATAAGAAGCTATCGCTGTTCCGGCTAAAATTAACAAAGGATGAAGAATCGCAATAAAAGCAGCAATTTTAACTTCCCGTGCTTCGATTTTCTTCCCTAAAAATTCAGGAGTTCGTCCTACCATTAATCCGGAAATGAATACTGCCAGAATAATGAAAATATAAAAGTTTAAGATTCCGACGCCACAGCCTCCGTAAAAGGCATTAACCATCATGGCTAATAATTGCATTGCTCCGGAAATTGGCATCGAACTATCGTGCATACTGTTTACAGAACCGGTGGAAATTACGGTTGTAGCAATACTCCAGAATCCTGAAATGGCAGGGCCAAACCGAACTTCTTTTCCTTCCATTGCTCCGGTTGCCTGGGCAATTCCCATTTTTTCTATGGCAGGATTTCCATTAAGTTCACTAATAACTGTTGGAATCACGAGGAGTAAAAAACCAACTGTCATCACTCCGAAGATCACGTAAGCTAGTTTCTTTTTCTTTAGATAAAAACCAAGAGCAAAAATCATCGCAAACGGAATAATCAATTGTGCCCAAAGTTCAACAGCATTGGTAAAATAAGTAGGGTTTTCTAAAGGATGTGCCGAATTGGCTCCAAAAAATCCACCACCGTTTGTACCAATATGTTTGATAGCAATAAAAGCTGCAGCCGGACCGCGCGAAACTTGTACTGAATCGCCTTGTAAAGTCGTGATGGTATCTTTTCCTTCAAACGTCATAGGAGTTCCGCTAAATAATAGTGCAACTGCCACAATAGCTGAAAGCGGTAATAAAATACGAGTACAACTTTTGATGAAATAATTATAGAAATTCCCTAGTTTTTCTGTTGTTCTCTCTTTCATTGCAGTAAAAATCATTGCTGCAGCAGCCATTCCGACACCAGCAGAAACAAATTGCAGAAACATCAAAACCATTTGTGATAAATAGGAAAGTCCGGTTTCGCCTGAATAGTGCTGTAAGTTACAGTTTACTACAAATGAAATAGCCGTATTAAAGGCTAAATCGGGTGTCATTGACGGATTGTTGTCAGGATTTAAAAATAGTGATCCCTGAAAAAGCAAGACAAAAAAGCAAAGAAAGAACCAAATCATATTTACACTCAAAAGTGCTTTCAAATGCTGTTTCCAGTTCATCTCTTCAGTGGAATTGATTCCGCTGATTTTAAAAATAAATTTTTCAATTGGATTGAAAATCGGGTCAAAAAGTGTTTTGTCTCCCAAATAAACTTTAGCAATATACTTTCCTATCGGAATGGCTAAAACTATCGAAATGATAAAAATGCTAATGACACCAAATAACTCTGTGTTCATAATATGTGTTTGTTAATTGTAAAAATGTGAGATGTAAAATGTGGGATGAAAAAGGAGACTGACGCATAACATCTAGCATCTCACTTATAACTTTTTACATCATTAAAATTTTTCAGGTTTGATTAATACATAAACCAAATAGCCAAAAACAGCGATGGAAATAATAAATAGTGCAGTCATGATTTAGATTTTTTCAAAAAATTCAACTGATTTAAAACAAATGGCAAAAAGCACAACGGCCAATGCGAGTAAAAGAAAAGTGATTAACATATAGATGATTTTAGATTTGTGAAATGTAAAATGTGAGTAGTAAAATGTTATTTGTGAAAAGCGATGAACGTCTTACATTTCACAAAAAACATTTCACTAATTAAACTCCTGAAGTATTAATTTGCTTGATATATTCCGCTTTAAGCGTTTGAGGAAAAAGATGTGAAATGTTGCAGTGACGAACTTCCATAAAAGAAGAAACGGAGAAAACATACACATTAGAAATAGCATTTTTAGTTTCGATACTTCCACTAATAAATAAGCGTTCAGCAAGTGCCAGACATTTTTTGGCACGAACAATATTTCCAGAAATAATAGATTTTTTGGTTATCTCAGCAAAGCGTTCTGCTTGTTTGTAGATTGAGGTTACTTGATTTTTCATACGTAGATAATATTTGTTTTTAAAGGAATATGGTATCGTCATTCTTCGCTTCAATTTTTTAATTTGAATCATGCCGATTTCATGAGAATGAATTTTTATGTTCTTCCTCCTTATGCCAAAATATGTTCCGAAAAAGTTGAGGTATAGCTAAAGTGCTGTCAATAAAAGGAATGTAGTTTTGTGCCAAAAATCAGGCATAAAAAAAGCCTATCAAAATGATAAGCTTTTATTGAAATGATAAGGTTGTTTAATTATTGATTTTAGAATTTCAGTCCCAGCGGGACGTCATATTTATAGAAAAACACACGATTTGTGATAAAACCCCATCGGGGTGGCATATTTAGATTCAAAGGAAAGCCATATTATCGCTCCGCTGGAGCTTTGACCTAAAAATCGATTTCATTTTCTATAAACATTTTGCTCCGATGGAGCTTTAAATTGGAATTTGGAATTTTAAAATTTGGAATTTAATTTTTTTCTATCCCGTATTCCTCCAATTTTCGATACAAAGTCGCAATCCCAATTTCAAGTAATCTAGCCGTTTCAGCTTTATTACCTTTTGTATAATTTAAAACCTTCTGAATGTGCAGTTTTTCAATACTCTGCATAGAAAATGCCGACATCGATTTTGTTGTTTTATCAGGCTGATGCTGCATTTCGTAAGGCAAAACATCTGAAGTTAAAGTATCGCCATTACTCAAAATAACGGATCTTTCGATAATATTTTTAAGTTCCCGGATATTTCCGGGCCAGGAATAATTTTCTAATTTCTGAAGAAAATCATCGGCAATATTTAGAGTTTTTTTATTCGTTTTTTCAGAGAATTGCTTGACGAAATAATGCGCCAATACTGAAACATCTTTGATTCTTTCGCGTAAAGACGGCAGTTTAATTTCAAAAATATTCAATCGAAAATATAAATCAGAACGAAAACGGTGTTCGTCACTTTCTGTTTTTAAATCACGGTTTGTAGCAGCAATTAATCTGAAATTTGATTTTTTTGGAGTAGTATCTCCAACCGGAATATATTCACTAGTTTCTAAAACGCGTAATAATTTTGCTTGAAGATCGATTGGCATTTCGCCAATTTCATCTAGAAATAAAGTTCCTCCATTAGCTTCTTCAATAAAACCTTTTTTATCTTTTAAAGCTCCCGTAAAAGCACCCTGTTTATGACCGAACAATTCACTTTCTAAAATTTCTTTGCTGAAAGTACTGCAGTTCAAAGCCACAAAAGATTTTCCAACCCGATTACTATTTTCATGTATCGCTTGTGCAAAAACCTCTTTTCCAGTTCCGGTTTCTCCTGTTAATAAAACAGTCGAATCGGTTTTGGCAACTTTTTGTGCCAAATCGATTACTTGTTCAATTCCTTTAGATTTTCCAATAATAGTATTGAAAGAATATTTATCGCCAATTCGTTTTTCGAGTTGTTGTACCTTTTTCTGCAATTGTACTTTTTCGACAGCTTTGTATAAAAGCGGAATAATTTTATCATTATCGTCGCCCTTTACAATATAATCGAAAGCACCATTTTTCATGGCCTGAACGCCATCCGGAATATTTCCGAAAGCGGTCAATAGAACAACTTCTACTAAAGGAAAATTTCCTTTTATATTCTGAAGAAAATCAACACCATTTCCATCAGGCAGTTTCACATCACATAGAACAACATCAATTTCTGTTTGTTCTAATTTTTTAAAACCCGATTTTAAATCTTTGGCTTCAAAAACTTCAAATCCTTCCGATTTAATGATTCGAGCGAGCAGACTTCTAAGTTTTTCTTCGTCGTCTATAATTAAAATTTTGTGTGTCATTTGAGGGAAAGGCTAGAATCGAAATTTATTTTCGTGATACAAATTTAGGTTTTAAATCATTTGTCTTTTTTGATTTATCGGAAATTCTTGCAAAAATTCGATTTTTAAAATCGTTCCGTTATTATTTTCCATCGTGAATTTTCCTTCCAAATCATCACTCAAACCTTTTATTAAACTCATCCCAAATGAGTTTGCCTTTGCTTCTGTAAAATCAGTTTCAGCACCAATTCCGTTATCTGAAATGGTCAATAAATACCGATTTTCAGCAAGTCCGTCAAGCGTTATATAAATCATTCCTGTTCGGTTATTCGGAAAAGCATATTTAATGGAATTTGTAATGGCTTCATTCAAAATAAGTCCAAGCGGCACGGCCTGTGCCACATCTAATTCTAATGGTGTAACTTTGATTTCAAAACGAATTCTTTGCGCAAGCGAGAAAGAATCTTTTAAATACTCGACCAATTCCCTAATATAATTCGGCATATTTATCGTTGCAATATTCTCAGAATTATATAATTTTTGATGAATCAAGGACATAGAATGAATTCTGTGCTGACTGTTTTTTATCGCTGACAAAGCCATATCATTATCCAGATAAGCCGACTGTGAATTTAAAAGACTTATTACGGTTTGAAGATTATTTTTTACGCGATGATGAATCTCTTTCAAAAGCCATTCTTTCTCATCTAATAAATGTCTCAGGTTGAGGTTTTTTTGATTGATTTCTTTCTCTTTGAGTTCAAGTTTAGTGTGATTTCGCTGTTTTAAACGATAACGATTGTAAAGCAAGCTAATCGTAATTAAAAGCAAAACCAAACTGCCAATCGCTAAATTATTAAGAAGTTTTGATTTTTGTAATTCACTTTTCTGTAGTTTCGATTGATCGTTTAAAAGTGCAATTTTCTGTTCTTTATTTTTAGTTTCATACTGAATTTTTAATTCTTCAATTTGTTTGTTTTTAGATATGTCATGAATGGAATCACTTATTTTTTTATAGTTTTGAAAATGTACTATAGATGAGTGGTAATTTCCATTAAGAGAATCGATTAAAAATAATGCTATTTGGAGATTATCTGTATTAGTCTGTGTTTTGTATTTTTTTGATAATGATACTGCTTTGTCTGCATAGTATTGAGCTTTTTTTGCCTGATGCCTGTTAGCATAAAAAAGAGCTGTTGATTGATAACAAACGATTACTTCTTTAACTCTTTCGGGAGCAATTAGTTTTTCTGCATAAAGACCAATTTCCTTAAAGTTTTTTTCGGCTAAATTATAATTCTTTAATGCAGCATAACAATTCGCTTTTGTATAAGCAAGCATCATTTTATCAAAAGTATTAGTTGGCGGATAATTAAGCGTCATTGAATTAATATAATCAAGAGCTTCCTTATTTTTGCCTTTTATAGATAAAGCGCCTACAGCACTTAAAAAACTTTTGTACCAATGACCGCTGTTTAAGCCTTTTTGTCCAAACTGAATACTTTTTTTGTACAAATCCAAAGCGGCTTCATTATACCCAATAACATTGTAAACATTGCCCAAACGTATATAAAAAACATCAGCCAGCGTATAATCCTTTTCGGCTTCCATTCTTTTTACACTTTTTAAGGCGTAGTAAAGGGCACTTTTTATGTTATATTGATTCAATTCAATATAAGAAATAGTTGTTTCATCAAATTGCTCATGAGTAAAGCCAATTTTTCGCAAATCAATCAAATTTTGGTACAGTCTTTTTTTAGCTTCATTGATTCTTCCTGTCCAAAAATAGAGGGTCGTAATCTTCATGTAGTTTTCGATTCTTTTTTCCTCCAATGCTAATGAGGCATAAATAGAAATTGCTTCTTCAAGAATTTTCTCTTTTTCCGGATCTAAATTTGACAATAGTGTTGCGTAAGCATCCAGAGCATCAGCAAGATCGCGTTTGTCATTTGCTTTTCGGCATTCGTTTATAACCTGCAAAAAGTGTTTTTTACCTTCAACAGGATTATTAGCCTGAAAATAATATTTGCCAAGTAATAATGAACTTTGATGCTGCCATTTTTTTATTTTGAGTTTATTACTCAAATCAACCGCTTCTTTAATAGATAAAAATGCATTTTGCAAATCTTCCGGTTTTGTTCCAGTTTTAAAAAGGTAAAAATTTCCTAACTGAAGCAACAATTTAATCCGATTTTCCTCTTTAGATTTATTCAGAAGTTTTTTAACAGAATCGATATTTCCTTTATCGATCAAATCTTTTCCAATCAAAGCAGCGCCATCATTATATCCTTCATCATAAGCTAATGAAACGGGCAGTTTATAGGCCTTACACGCCAAAACTACAGAGCTGTCAACATCAATAGCACCTTGATTAGAATTGTATAAATACATAGAACAGGCCTGAATCAAAAGTCTTTTCTTCTTTAAATCGTATTTGCTGACAGAAGGAGGGGTTTGGGCAAATGTTTGAAATGCAATGAAAAGTATAAAACCTATAAAGTATAATTTTTTCATATTTCACTTACAATTAAATGGTTACTGTGTTTTGGTAAACAAATATAGAAATAAACACTTCCTGATTTTTGAAATAATATCAGGAAAATTCACATAAAAGCGATTTTTTTTGATTTAAATTTTGAAGTTTTACTGTTTTACTTCTAATAATTAACTAATTTTATACCAATCTATTAGAAGTATTATAACAGTAAAAGTACCACAATTATGAAAACCGTGTCCAACGATGCAACTACTCTCCCTAAATCTGTTTCTAAAAAAAGAATTTTAATTGTTGAAGATCAATTTATAGAAGCACATGATTTGCAATTAATTCTTGAAAAAGCAAATTATGAAGTGATTGGAATTGCACGTTCAGTTGATCAGGCATTGGAACAAATTGAGGTAGAAAAGCCGGATTTAGTTTTTCTGGATATTATGCTAAAGGGAAATCGTAACGGAATTGATTTGGCTCAAATTCTCAAAGAAAATTATATCGGTTTTATATTTATATCAGCAAATTCCAGCAAAAAGATTTTAGATCAGGCGAAAATTACACAACCTTACGGATTTATTGTGAAGCCTTTTAGAGAGCAGGATGTTTTGACCACTCTTGAAATCGCTTTTTATCGTCAGGAATATAGCTTAGAATCGCAATTAATGCAGCAAATGCAATTGCAAAAAGATATGAATGAGATTTTAAATTCAAATCTTAAGTGGGAAAATGCACTATTGGCATTCGGAAGAATGATACAAAATTACATTTCGTTTGATTATGCAGAAGTTGGTTTTGCAAACACTACACATTATGCGAACATTGGAATTATGCGTAGAAATATTGATGATTATCAAATCATCAGCGCAGAAAAGTTCTCGAAAATAGCAGACATTTCCATTAAAGAATTAAACGAGACCTATAGAAAATCAAAAATAGATTTAGAACCTGTTATTTACAGCGAAGAATCTTTAATAAACAACTTTCAGACAGCGCCAATAAAAAGCCTGATTTCTCATAATTTCGGAATTAAATCCTATTTGGTATTTCCGGTTTCAATTGAAACAATTCAAAGATTTTATTTTACTTTCTATAGCAGAAATTTTAATGTCTATTCGGCAGAAAATTTAAAACTCTTGTCTAATCTCGAAAATACATTTGCACAATTTGTTACCAAAATGTATCCAAAAACAACTTCTGATACAGATCAAAAAGAAACTATTATTAAAGAGGTAAAACAGTTAAATAAATCGGTTGGTTTTGAAGGTATTATTGGTAATAGTCCGCAAATGATTACAGTATTTGATTATATCAGAAAAGTGGCACCCTCAGACACATCAGTTTTAGTTTTAGGCGAAAGCGGAACAGGAAAAGAGAAAATCGCCCAGGGGATTCATGCATTATCGCCAAGAAAAGATAAACCCCTAATTATTATTAATTGTGGAGCAATTCCTGAGAATCTGGCTGAATCTTTACTTTTTGGTCATGAAAAAGGTGCTTTTACAGGAGCAGTAGACAAGCGAATTGGTAAATTTGAATTGGCTGACGGAGGGACAATATTTCTGGATGAAATAGGAGAAATGCCTCTGGAACTTCAGGTAAAATTATTACGTGTATTGCAGGAAAGAGAAATTGAACGCATTGGAGGAAGATCTTCAATGAAAATTGACGTTAGAATTATTGCAGCTACCAATAAAAATCTTGAAGAAGAAGTGGCAGCCGGAAGATTCAGAATGGATTTGTATTATCGTTTGCATGTTTTTCCGATTTTAGTTCCATCATTAAAAAAACGAAAAGAAGATATTCCTGATTTGGCAAATCATTTTATAAAAGTATACAGTGAAAAAATGGGCCGAAAAGCACCAAATCTTTCTGATTTTGCTTTGGAGCAAATTATAAATTACAATTGGCCGGGAAATATTAGAGAACTCGAACATGTAATGCAACGTGCCATTTTATTGACAGACGGAAATACAATCAAAGAAATTGAGCTTTCGACATCATCAAAAATGCATGCAGAACAAGCAAGTGAATCATTCTCTATAAAAACAATTCTCGAAAACGAAAGAGACTATATATTGTATATCCTGAAAAAATGTAACGGAAAAATATCCGGAGCAGGTGGCGCAGCCGAAATTTTAGACATACATCCCTCTACTTTAAATTCAAAAATTAAAAAACTGGAAATAAAAAGAGAATTAAATTAACTGATTTTTTCGAGCCATCTTGCAATAAATGCGGCAACTTCAGGCCAGTCAGATTGCTCTATTACAAAATGATTACGACCTTTAAATTCTTTATAACAAGTTATAGAATGAATGTTGGTGTATCTTTTAAAGTTAGAATAATTGAGCGAAGTCAGAATAAATGTATCGTTAGATCCTGATAAAAACAGTAATGGTTCGTGTTTCTTTTTGAAGTTGATGCGTGCGGTTTTAGTCAAAATATCTCGTAAGGCCGATTTCGATTCCGGAATAACCAATTTTTCATAAGAATAGTTTTGTTCTTCAAATGACATTTCGTTTGTAAATGCGGTTTGCCATTCTTTAAAAGTCATCAAATACGTTTTTTTTGCAGAAGTAAAAAAGCCTAAAGGTTTCCAGATCGCTTTATAAAAAGAGAATTTCGCCGTAAACATACCTTTTGGAGCAACAGAATGAATGCAAATTCCGGCAAAAGCCAATTCTTTCTGAACCAGTAATTGCGTTAAAAGGCCACCATATGAATGCCCTATTAAAATGGGTTTTTCAGGTAGTTTCTCTATGATTTCTACATAATAGTCGAGTACAACGGATAAACGTAGAAGTGCAATTTTTGAATCCGGATGTTGATTGCGTAATGTTTCAACACTTTCATTTTTGTAAGGCCATGGCGGGGCAACTGTTTTGTAGCCTTGATTTTCAAAAAAAACAATCCATTTCTCCCAACAAGAGTGGCTGACAAATGCTCCCGTAATAAACACAATGGTTTTTGTATTAGACAAGTACATAAAAAGCAGTTTGAGTTTTTTGAATAATAGTATGATAATACTTTCAAAACACAAAGCATGTGCCTTTTTGTAAAAGCCTTTGATATTAAACGTTTGTTAAAGGATGACGATTCAGTACTTATTATATTTCGTTAAAAATTATTTTAGACTCTTGAAATATCATTTTTTTTAATGGACTTTTTGCAAAGAGATGTACCTTTAAAATCTCAATATCAGATCCTCCAAATGAAAATACCACGTTTACAAATAAAGATGCATTTATTCATTTTTGCTTTTACAATCAGTTCTGTCTCGTTTTGTTTTGGAAATAATTCTAAAATAGATTCGTCTAAAACGAAAACCATATCTTTTAAAATAAAATTGAAATCAACAGAGAAAGTAAAAATTCAGGCTGCCGATTTAAAATTCAATAAACATTTAGCCTACAGTTTTACAGTTGATGACGGTTATAGATCGGTGTATTTAACAGCTTTTCCATTATTTAATGGAGGAAAAATTAGTCCGCCAATGATAAACGAGTGGAAAAACGATCAGGGTGGAGACGGAACAATTTCAAAAGGGCTTTTTTATTCAGATGGTTTAGAGAGTAAAATTCCTTTTAAGTTAGGTTTAGCAATAAATGGGGGAGCAATTGGTGATTTGCCAACAAATCGTGGACATCTTTCCTGGTTAGAAGTGAAGGAATTATACAACGCAGGTTGGGATATTTTGAATCACGGTTTTCATCACGCTACCAAACATGGGACTAATTTCCTGACAGAGGTAACGGAGAATACAACTTCAATACAACAAAATTTAGGTTTTACTATGTCGCATTTTGTTGTGCCTGGCGGAGAAAGTGATCCGGGATATCATTTAGAATATGAAAGAGACGCTTTGGCAAATGGCTCTTTTTCGGTAGCATCTTATGTTGGTGCCGGACCAGTTATTAAAGTTGGTAATAAAATAAATTTAGACAAGATGATTTATGCCAGAACTTTTGTTCAAAGCTCAAAAGATACAGTCGGATTTAAAACTATGGATCGTTTTTTGGCAACTTTTGATTCCGTTGCAAAATTATCAGGACCCATTTGGTATAACGAATTTACACATGGTGTAGGAAATTCAAATCTTTGGAATTTAAGTATGCGTTTTCCTGACTTCAAATATTATATGACTACAATTGCAAATAAATATGGTACAAACGGAAATGATTCAATCTGGATGGCACCCTGGCAGGAAGTTTACGAATATATCTGGCTTCGTGATAGAATAAAAATAAAGTATACTCAGAATAATAAAGAAGGTATTGTAACGATTGAAGTTCCTGAAATTCCGAAAAATTTCCGTAATAAGGATATTTCATTAGCGGTAGAAACTTCCTCCAAATTTGAAATTGAATCCAATTCACCAGATTTTAAAATTTCCAGCGACGGAAAAACAAAACATAAACTCATTAATATTCATTTGAAGTAAGGAACATTTGTAGTTACAAATATTATAATTCTATTAACATCAAAGAATTTATGCTTTGTCTTAAATGAAGTAATTTTGTAAAAAGCATTTATTTACATGAAAAATCCAATTTCAGTCTCAATACTAGAACTCGCTATCATAACACAAGGTAGCAATCCCACCGAAACATTTCAAAAAACAAAAGACATCGCCCAACTCGCTGACCAATTAGGATATAAGCGATTTTGGCTGGCCGAACATCACAATATGGCACATGTTGCAAGTACAGCAACAGTGGTATTAATTGGTTATATTGCCAGTCAGACTCAAAACATCCGTGTAGGTTCTGGTGGAATCATGTTGCCAAATCATTCTCCTTTAATAGTTGCTGAGCAATTCGGAACCTTGGAGACGCTTTATCCAAACCGAATCGATTTAGGTTTAGGTAGAGCACCCGGGACAGATCAGCCAACTGCCGAAGCCATTCGAAAAGACTTTTTTGAGCAGGCACAACGATTTCCTCAAAACGTAACCAAGCTTCAGGATTATTTTTCAGAAGAAAATGCGACAGCAAAAGTTCGCGCCTTTCCGGCTGAAGGAACAAACATTCCAATCTGGATTTTAGGTTCAAGTATGGAAAGTGCTGCTTTGGCCGCTGCTTATGGTTTGCCATATGCTTTTGCCGGACATTTTGCACCACGACAAATGATACAGGCATTTGAATTCTATCGTGAGAATTTCCAGGCATCAACGGTTTTAGATAAACCAAAGACAATGGCATGCGTTAATATCATTGCTGCAGATACAAATGAAGAGGCTGAATTACTTTCAACCAGTTTGTATCAAATGTTTCTAAACTTAATTCGCGGAGATAGAAAAGGTCTTCAGCCACCCGTTCCGTCATTGGATGATATTATGGGCGAAGAAGAACGTTTCCATGTCAATCAAATGACCGCTTGCACTTTTACAGGAAACAAAGAACAATTAGAAATCGATCTTAAAAAGTTTATTAACTACGCCAGAATAGATGAACTGATGGTAACGAGCCCAATCTATGATCATCAGGCCAAGCTAAAAAGTATCCAAATCACAAAAGAGGTAATTGATAGTTTAAATAGTATACATATATAAGTACATTTTTCTACTATTATATATAAGGTACATTATTCCAGCCCGGCAAGTTTTTAAAACCTGTCGGGTTTGTCTTTTTTCTACATATATAAAAAAGGATGGTTTTATACTATAATATATAAGAAGGATTTTTTAAAGAAGAACCATTGTTTTAATAAGGAGCTGTTTC
>NZ_MUGV01000030.1:0-1524 GCF_002217275.1 Flavobacterium frigidimaris | reverse complement strand
ATCTTATAGGTAGGTACTTCAACGAACTATTCCGTCAGTTCGCGGCGCTTTCATCACTCCGTCACCCCATCACAGTAATTAGTAGTACGGGAATATTAACCCGTTAGCCATCGACTGTCCCTTTCGGGTTCGCCTTAGGACCAGACTAACCCACAGCTGATTAGCATAGCTGTGGAAACCTTAGTTTTTCGGTGTGCGGGTTTCTCGCCCGCATTATCGTTACTTATGCCTACATTTTCTTTTCCAGCCAGTCCAGCATACCTTACGATACACCTTCAACCCTGCTGGAATGCTCCCCTACCACTTACAATTGCTTGTAAATCCATAGCTTCGGTAATACGCTTATGCCCGATTATTATCCATGCTCGTCCGCTCGACTAGTGAGCTGTTACGCACTCTTTAAATGAATGGCTGCTTCCAAGCCAACATCCTAGCTGTCTGGGCAGACAAACCTCGTTCTTTCAACTTAGCGTATATTTGGGGACCTTAGCTGATGGTCTGGGTTCTTTCCCTCTCGGACTTGGACCTTAGCACCCAAGCCCTCACTGCTGAGAAACATTATATAGCATTCGGAGTTTGTCAGGAATTGGTAGGCGGTGAAGCCCCCGCATCCAATCAGTAGCTCTACCTCTATATAACTTAAATTCAGCGCTGCACCTAAATGCATTTCGGGGAGTACGAGCTATTTCCGAGTTTGATTGGCCTTTCACCCCTACCCACAGGTCATCCGAAGACTTTTCAACGTCAACCGGTTCGGACCTCCACTGTGTGTTACCACAGCTTCATCCTGCCCATGGGTAGATCACACGGTTTCGCGTCTAACACTACTGACTAAAGCGCCCTATTCAGACTCGCTTTCGCTACGGATCCGTGGCTTAACCACTTAACCTTGCCAGCAACGTTAACTCGTAGGCTCATTATGCAAAAGGCACGCCGTCACCCCACGAAAGGGCTCCGACCGCTTGTAAGCGTATGGTTTCAGGATCTATTTCACTCCGTTATTCACGGTTCTTTTCACCTTTCCCTCACGGTACTGGTTCACTATCGGTCTCTCAGGAGTATTTAGCCTTAGCGGATGGTCCCGCCAAATTCAGACAGGGTTTCACGTGCCCCGCCCTACTCAGGATACCACTATCTATTATACTCGTTACCCATACGGGGCTATCACCCTCTTTGGCGTCACTTTCCAGTAACTTCCGGTTCCTTGTACATAAAATGTCGTGGTCCTACAACCCCAACATTGCCGTAACAACATTGGTTTGGGCTAATCCGCGTTCGCTCGCCACTACTTACGGAATCACTTTTGTTTTCTTCTCCTCCGCCTACTTAGATGTTTCAGTTCAGCGGGTTTGCCCACCTATCGGTGTACTATGTCTTCAACATAGTGGGTTGCCCCATTCAGGTATTTACGGATCAAGTCGTGTGTGCCGATCCCCGTAACTTTTCGCAGCTTATCACGCCTTTCATCGCCTCTGAGAGCCAAGGCATCCCCCATACGCCCTTATTTTGCTTATTGTACCAATC
>NZ_MUGV01000003.1:0-5697 GCF_002217275.1 Flavobacterium frigidimaris | reverse complement strand
GAGGGGTAACTGGAACAACGACGACTACTTTCCCAATTACAGCTTCGACAACTGTAGTATGGACGTATTCGGATGGAATTAACACAAGTACTCAAATTCAAACGGTAACTATTGTGGATACAACCACGCCTGTAGTTATTACAAAGAACATTACAATTCAATTGAATTCCTTAGGAAATGCTGCAATTACTACAATAGATATTGACAATGGTTCTACAGATAATTGTGGAATAGCTTCAATGACTTTAGATAAAAACATTTTCAATTGTTCTAATGTGGGAGTAAATACAGTATCCTTAACCGTTACAGATACAAGCGGAAATTCTGCTTCACAAACAGCAAGTGTCCTTGTAGAAGTAGCGCCGATAGTAAACGTTTCTAATTTATCGCAGCAATTTTGCGCAGTTGATCAACCTTTAGTTTCAGATATCTCAATACCGTATAGAGTTTTAAATTGGTTTGCAGATTCTTTATCAACAGCGGTAGTTTTACCTCTGGAAGTTTTACGCTCAGGAATTTATTATGCAGAAGTTTCAATTAACGTCTGTAACACCAGCCGCATTCCTGTTACTATAATTGTCAATGATGAGGCATCTCCAACCGGAAACGCAATACAATATTTCTGCAGAGAGAATAAAGCAGCAATTTCAGATCTTATCACTAATGAAAAAGAAATACTCTGGTATGATACCGCATCAGGAGGAGTTCCATTAGATAGTGATACTTTATTAGAAGATAAACATAAATATTACGCTTCCTACTTTGATGAAACATGTGAAAGTTCTAAAAGATTTGAAGTAGAAGTTGTTTTCAATTATTGCGAAGTCATTATAAACAATGGAATATCTGCAAATGGAGACGGAAAAAATGATTACTTCAATATTGAGGGAGCATCAACATTTAAGGATAATCAGCTTGAAATTTTTAATAGTTGGGGAAGCTTAGTTTACGAAATTAAAAATTATGGACAAGCAGATAATTTATTTAAGGGGTATGCCAATAAGGGAATTAGACTCGGAAACGGTTTGCTTCCGTTTGGAACCTATTACTATGTATTTAGTTTCACCAATCACGAAAATAAGCGAATAACCAAAAAAGGTTTTTTACACCTGAACCCTTAATTCCCATCTAAAATTAAAAAATGAAATTCAATTATATAATTATAGTATTACTATTACTGATTTTATCTTCTGCAAAAGCGCAACAAGAAGCCCAGTTTTCAGATTATAAACTCAATATGTCTAGTTTTAATCCTGCTTTCGCCGGTTTTTTTGACGGAAATGTTCTTTTAATTCACAGATCACAATTCGTTGGTTTTGAAGGAGCTCCTGAGACCCAAAATTTAAATGTCAATATTCCGATTTCTATGTACATGGGAACAGGTCTTGACATTATAAATGAAAATATTGGAGTAACCCAAAAACTAACAGCCACTGTTGATTATTCTTATACTATTTATACAAGCGATTATAACATGATTACTTTTGGATTAAAGGCAGGTTTAAGTAATCTTAATGTTGATTTTAACAGACTTGACATAGGTGATGACGACGATTTAAGTTTCCAAAATAATATTAATAATGAAGTTTCGCCAAGGATTGGAGTTGGTTTTTTATACAATACACCCAGCTGGTTTCTCGGACTCTCGACTCCTAATTTTATTAAAGAAACATTTGATCCTTCTATTAAAAGTTCTTCTATTTCCACCAATTCACAGTTTTATTTAACTACAGGATATCAAACAGCGATTAATGATCAGTTGTTGTTTAAACCTTCTATATTGGCAAGAGCAATAAAAAATGCGCCTTTTATATTTGATGTTGCTTTTAATTTTGAGTTAAAGGAAAAGTTTCGTTTTGGGGTTTCTTATCGTTGGGAATCCGCTATTACTGCAATGGTTGGATTTAACTTTTTAGAAAACTTTCAGGCAGGTTACGCCTATGATCACAATATAAATGGTTTAGGAGCTTATGCACCAACATCGCATCAGTTTTACTTAAAATATACATTCAAACAAACAAAAGATATTCGTAGAGAATGTAGTTGTAGTTTTATTAATTCATCAAATGAAATTGGTTTCTAAGTTTTGAATTTGCAAATAAAAGGAGAGAAAAAAGTTAGGATGAATTTTTCTTCATAAAGTTTCAAACCTAAATCCGTTAACTGCTAATTTTTCTGAATTTCTACTTTTCGAAAACATGACCTACAATGATTTTCCACAAAACTTGCAGTAAGGAATTTTGTTAGTTTTTTACTTTGTCGAACCATCTTAGAGACTTATTTTGCTGGAATTATTGTTTAGTAAAATTTTACTATGCCATGATTCTGCCAGTATTTAACAATGCAGAAATTAGCAATTCTTTATTTGTAAGGTCTGAGCTATTTTTAAGTACAAATGGGGTACAAATTTTAGCAAAATATCGCAAATAACCCGTACTGCCTTTTCTATTGAAATATAAAATTTCGTTAAAATGTAAAAACAACCAATTTAATAAAATATTAACCAGAAAATTCAGTTGAAATTATATGGTTTAATTTTAAATATTTTTTTTAGTAAAAATAATTAATTTTCTTTTCCATCAAAACACTGAAAACTCAATTTTCTTATTATACAAACACAATTAGTTTTTTTTGATTTACATAATTTTTTGAACTCCTGCTTTATCAATATTATCTTATACTTCTTCAAAATAGATTTTCCAACTAAATTGGTTGTCTTTTTAAGTTTTCAGTCTCAATAAAACTCACTAAAAGAAACTTTTAAATTTTTCATATTGTCCAAACAAATTGCTGTAAAAAAACTAGTTGAACAACTCCTTACTTAAGGTAATTTCTAATAACTATTTTTTATAAGAATAGCTCCTTATAAAAATCCCTTGTTTTAGACAAAATCAACAGATTTTTAACCAAAATTAAAAGTCAATTTTCACTTACAATTTTACCTTCGTTTTATCAAATCATTAAAACAAAAACAAATACCACCAGACTCCAAAATGAAAAAACTAATATTAAAATCAGATGGATTATTTGAAGTCCTTCTTCTTCTTCTTCTTCTTATTACTGGTAGTCTTCTGAATTTTGATTTTTTTTATAATTCCTCTTCCACTTCTAACTATTTATTTTACTTCTTTACCTTAATTTTTCGATTCTTTTTGCTCTTAATTTTTCGAAGAAACCACCCTCTCTTTTTTTTAAGTTACCAATACTATCCTTTGGATTATGGTGCTTATCTATTTTAGTATACAACGTTAGTAAACATGGATCCAACTCATTCCTTATTTACATGAGTATAAATTTTCTTTTACTACTTAGTGCAACTTCAATTTTTAAGTCATCTAACTTCAATTTTAATAAATTCTTCCACCTTACCGCGCAGGTCGCTGGTGAATTAGGAAGTTTAATAGACAGTGGTGCCGGTTATTCTAATGGAGGATCAGTAAAGACTGAGATTTCAAATGTTTTTAATCAACCTTAATAATAAATATGAAATTTTTAAATTATATTTTCTGGAAAACTACAAGATACAGAATAAAAAAAGATGGTTTTGACTTTACCTATCTTAAAGCAATTTTACTTTTTGGGCTTGTTTTTATAACAATACCCATTATTATAACGCAGCCTACTTTTTTAGGGCTTGCTTATATAGCTAAATTAAACACATCTTTACGTTATTTATTTTTTTTCCCGTTGGTTATTCTTAGTGCTCTGCCTTTTTGGTTTATATTCCCAAAAGAGAAAATTCGAAATTTAAATTTTTCAGATGCGGACATACTACTTTATAATAAAAAAATAAGTTATGTCATTGTTTTTATGTTATTCTTATTTGTATTGCGAATAGTTTATGTAAAATGTTTTTAACTATGGGCAAGGTTTTAAATGATCAAATTCCAATCCTGCTCTCTGATTCATAAAGTCTGGTAAAAGTTAATTATTAAAATACTAATCTTTACTAATAATTATTAAATTTTGTGAGTTACCTTGTAGGTATGCCTGATCTTAGAAAAGCTTGTAAAAGCCTCGCTTTTCACACAATACTTTTACAAAAAAGAATTCCTTATAAGGAACTCTTTTGGATATTAGAGAATTAAAAAAGAACTAGAATTCTTTATAAAAAGTCTTTCATGGGATTAAATCCTATGGAAAGGCTTTTTTATTTTACACATTACAGTCTTTACATTTATTTTGATATAAGTACATTTAAGTCAACTTAAGCCCCATAATTTGTCCAATTTTCATTTTGTTTGTAACAAACTGATTTTGATGTACAATGAAGGTGTAAAAATATGCAAAAAATGATATTCCTTCCAAAAAGAAAAGGGTATAAAAAAAGTGCTCTAATGTTTATTTATAGTATTTTAACGTTTTGTTTAGTAGTGTGTTTTGTATTGTTTTACCGTCTTATTTTCCTTCTAAGAAATTAGTATTCCTTATTTTACTGGAGTTTACAACTTCAGTGGTACAATTGTGGTACAATTTAAAGCAAACATATCGCAAAATAAAACAAAGTATCCTTATTGAGATAACAAGACTCATGGGCGTTGTTTGGTAGAAATTTTGGACATATTATATTTAAAAAATCCTTTATAAATTTTATCCAATCAGGTTTAATGAATCTAATAACTCAACTGGTTATTTAATACTCAAAAGCCTGTTTCGTAGAAATGAGCTTTTAACCTTGTGACTTCAGAGATATAAAGCTTAAGGATTATGTTGTTAAGCTTTTTTATATTTCGAAAAATTTATAACAATTTGTTTATTTCTCACTGGCGACAATAGGTCAAATTCATTAGTTTTTTTTAATACAGTTTCGAACCCAGACTAACGATAAGTATCCTGCTGGTGACACATTTGAGAGAGTATTGTGTATAAAAAAGGATTAAAAAATTATTTATTTTTTGATATCCTCTCATCTAAAAATTAAATTTCGAATTCCTTCCTTACCGGATTATCCTTTTGGGGCGCTATGGTTTCAAAGTTGTCGCTTTGAGCCTCATCGCTGTTTTGGGTATCCACATCGGTTTGAGACCCCTTTAAAGGGTCATTTTCTATAAGGTGCTTTTCTATGTCCTTCACCCTTATGTCTTTGGGGCCGCTTTGGGGTTCCTTATAAGGGTTCTGCGGGTCATAGGGGCTGGGTGTTTTGGCTGCGTGTTTTGGGGCTTTGATCGGGTTTTGGGAATTACGGTGGTGCTTGTGGTAATTTTGTGGCGTATCTGATGCTGATCACTGGGTTTTAGGTTTGATATTATTTTTTTGGAGCTTTTTCCCGCTATCCGTTCCAATCTTTTGTGCCGAACCCCGGCACAAAAGGATTTCACTGCTATCGGGGCTAGGACAGGGTGTACTAATGTTTTTCTGTAATCTAAAGTATAAAAACCTGAATTTGGTTGCTTATCAGAAACAGAATACTTAAATCATTTTTATAGAAACCATGATCGTACAGAATTCGAACCATTGGTGAAAGATTTAAAGATTTTAAATGATCTATATTTTGCTAGTTGAATGTAATATCACTATTAGTTAGAATCGCGTTCTCGCCAATTCATAAAACTTGCAAAAGCGCCCAAATTTATAGTAATGTTAGTATGAAAAGTATTCAACAAATAAAAAAATCCGTTTGATGATTTATGAAATAAAAATCCTATTTTTGAAAATATATAACACTGACAATTGTCAGACATAGCGACCCAATTTAGG